>JAQVQL010000022.1 GCA_028701595.1 Herbinix sp. | reverse complement strand
AGCAGATATTTTTACTATGCATGCAGAGCATGTAGCAGCTCCGTTAACTCAGGGACTCTTATATCCCCTTGAGACACTTGAGAATTTTGATGTTACAGAGAAAAAATGGAACACTCAAATTAAAGACATGTTAACTATGGATGGACATGTATACGGTATGGCAACAGGAAGAATGGAGCCTAGACTTGGTATATTCTGGAACAAGAGATTATTTGAGGAAGCCGGTATAGACCCTGAACTTCCTTACGATCTTCAAGCAAAGGATGAATGGACCTGGGAAGCTCTAGAGGATATGGCATATCGTAATACTCGTGATACTGATAATGACGGAATACCGGATGTATATGGAATTGCTAGCTTTTCAAAGGATTTCTTTAGAGGCTGTGTATTCTCAAATGATGCAAAATTCATTGGACTTAAGGATGGCAAGTTCTATAATGCAACCAGTGAGCCTAATTTCCTGCAAGCCTTAGAATGGGGTTGGAGCTTATATGAGAAGGGCTATCATCATCCATTACCTGATCCCCAGGACGATTGGCAATGGTTCCTTCCTACATATATGGAGGGTAAAGCAGCAATGCAATGTGCCGAGCAATATAAGGTTAATACCTATAGCCAAATGGAGGATGATTGGGGCTTCGTTATATTCCCTAAGGGACCTATGGGAGAAATGATGACAGCATTCACCGAGAACTCAATTGTAATGCCGGCTACTTTAGACAAGGATAGAGCAGAGGATGTAGCATTTGCTTATAATCTTTACACAGAAGTAACCCCTGGGTATGAGGATGAAGACTGGAAGACACAGTTCTATCCATTATTCCGTGATGCTAGAGCAGTTGAAGAGACATTACCCTTATTCTATGAGCCTGAGCATGGTATGGTTTCATTATTAGCTATGATTCCTGGTATAGATTATGGTGATGTTACATATGATTTGGATGCAGGTGCACTTTCTCCTGCAGAATCCGTAGATAAGGTTATGGCTAGTTGGCAAGCTCACATAGATAAGGCAAATGGTATCGGCGAATAGTATTTGCATATTAATGTTATTAATAATACATATATTTTAATATTTTTATCAAGAACAGAGTATTCTATAAACAAGCAAGCTATCTAAATGTTGTTTGGGAATACTCTGCTTTTTGCTATTAACATAAGACAGTCGATTTATCGACTGTCGTTGTATTTCATCTATATTCAATAAAATTCCCTCTTTACAACGAATATAAACACCAATATGATAAAATATGTCGAAAACATAGTAAAAAAGGTTGACAAATGTTGGATAAAGGAATATATTTACAATAGCCAAAAAAGTGAGGAGGGGAGACTCATTAAAATGAATAAAGTTGAGTCAATTATAAATAATAATACTTTAGAAGATTCGATCGAATGCGGATATTATTATTTGCCAAGTGAGGTATGTAAAAACATTATAATCACAGCAGGGTTAAGTGGTGCACATTATTCACAAGCCGTTAAAAGAATTAGATCCCGAATTAGGCATAGGAAGGAAACAGTGGGTGATATTTTACCAGCCTTACAAAGCGTGAATCAAGATATTATTTCTTATTATGCTGGAGAATTAGCAGAGGGCTTAGTAAAAGCAGCTGGAAATGGAAAATGTGTTGACATTGCTATTGGTTATCCAAAAATTCTTGTTATTTCAGTCAATTGACTCAATTGAAAATTATCTTAAATTATATAACCATTGGTTACAAGAACAATAATTACCATCATAATATTTACCTTCTCCGTACACAATATGATTACAGGCAATACAGAAGCAAATATCACAGGCGGTTTTATAACGCTGAACCTACAAGATGAATTTGTTAATGGGTTGCTTTGATAATCATAACGGAGGTGAAAATTATGGCAAGTAATAATAGTGGTTCTAACAGAGCAGAAGTTCCTCAGGCAAGAGAAGCTCTCAATCGTTTTAAGATGGAGGTTGCTAACGAACTAGGTGTTCCTTTGAAACAGGGCTACAACGGCGACTTAACCAGTAAACAGAATGGTTCTGTTGGTGGAGAAATGGTTAAACGTATGATCCGTAGTCAGGAGCAGTCGATGTCAGGTCAGTCTGGACAATAATTATATATATCCGGCTTAGCCGACATTAAGCAAACGATGTCAGGTACCTTTGGTGCCTGACATCGTTTTGATTTTTTTCTTTTCAAATATTATAGGTATATGTTAGAATAAATACAAAGCAGTATAAATATGGTGTGGAAGAGTGTTTATTAAGCATATATTTACATATAAATAATACTGTGTCATAATTAAAAGACCAAAAAAGAGAGGAATAAAGCATGGGTAAATATTTTGGAACAGACGGATTCAGAGGAGAAGCAAACGTAGATCTCACTGTTGAGCATGCATACAAGGTAGGAAGGTTCTTGGGAGCTTACTATGGGAAAAACCATAAGGCTAATATAGTCATTGGAAAGGATACAAGAAGGTCCAGTTATATGTTTGAATATTCGCTTGTGGCGGGATTAACAGCCAGTGGAGCTGATGCATATCTTTTACATGTTACCTCTACACCTAGTGTATCTTATGTTGTAAGAACAGAAGGATTTGATTGTGGCATTATGATATCAGCAAGCCACAATCCTTTTTATGATAATGGTATAAAGGTATTTAACGGAAATGGTTGCAAGCTTGAAGCAGAGGTAGAGGACTTAATCGAAGCTTACATAGATAATAATGAAGATACTTTGCCGCTTATGACACGTGAAAATATAGGAAAGACAGTTGATTATGCGATTGGAAGGAATCGCTATATCGGTTACCTCATTTCATTGGCCACCCGTTCATTCCAAGGAAAAAAGGTTGGCTTAGATTTGGCTAACGGCTCGGCAACATCTATTGCCAAGGGTGTTTTTGATGCTATTGGTGCAAAGACCTACGTAATAGGTAGTGAGCCGGATGGAACTAATATAAATAAAAACTGTGGATCAACCCATATAACAAATTTACAGAAGTATGTCCTTGATAATAAGCTAGATGTTGGCTTTGCATATGACGGTGATGCAGATAGATGTTTGGCCGTTGATGAAAATGGCAATATTATAGATGGTGACTTGATAATGTATATATGTGGTGTGTATTTGAAGGAAAGAAATGATCTTGCCAACAATACCGTAGTTACAACTATTATGTCCAACATGGGACTTTACCAGGCGTTTGAGCGGAAGGGAATTGAGTATGTACAGACTGCGGTAGGTGATAAGTATGTATATGAGAATATGCAAGCTAATGGACATTACCTTGGTGGAGAACAGTCCGGTCATATTATATTCAGTAAGCATGCCGCAACAGGAGATGGAATACTTACATCATTAAAGATTATGGAGGTAATGCTTGAAAGTAAGGCAACACTTTCAGAGCTATGTAAGGATGTTCGCATTTTTCCTCAGCAGCTGGTAAGTGTCAGAATTAAGGATAAGAAGGCTGTAAAAGATGATGCTGTAATAGCAGAATATATAGCTAAGCTTAGTGAGCAGTTTGGTAAGGATGGTAGAATTCTTGTAAGGGAAAGTGGTACCGAACCAGTAATCCGTGTAATGGCAGAGGCTAAGAATGACGAGCTCTGTAAGGAGACTGTTAGTAGCATAGTAGATTTGATTAAAGAAAGAGGACATTTTATAAATGAATAATTGATATTATCAATTAAATCTGATACAATCGAATACTGGAAATAAATAATAGCATTTGAGTTACTTATCTGATATACTTAGATGATTAATGTATAGAAATAAAGATACAAATGCATAATTAGGAGGAAACTAATATGAGTTTACAAGTTGAAAGACTAGAAAAGAACATGGCAAAGCTTACGATAGAAGCCTCAGCAGAAGAGTTTGATAAGGCCATACAGAAAGCATTTCAAAAGAATAAGAATAAATATAATGTTCAGGGCTTTCGTAAAGGGAAGGCACCTCAGACTATTATAGAAAAGATGTATGGTGTCGGAGTGTTTTATGAGGATGCTGCTAATGAGATAATTCCTGAGGCATATGAAAATGCTGCCCTTGAAAGCAAGCTTGAGATTGTATCAAGACCCGAAATCGATGTAGTTCAGATTGAGAAGGGAAAACCCTTTATCTTTACTGCAGAGGTTGCTATAAAGCCTGAGATTACATTAGGTGAGTACAAGGGCATCAAGGTTGAGAAGAAAGAAGCAACCGTAACTGACGAGGAAGTAATGGCAAGCATTGATAAGGAATTAGAACAAAACTCTAGGATGCTAACTATTGATGACAGAGCGGTTCAAATGGATGATATTGCAGTAATTGATTTTGAAGGCTTTGTAGATGGTGCTCCCTTTGAAGGCGGTAAGGGAGAAAATCATTCTCTGACTATTGGTTCTCATTCATTTATTGATACTTTTGAGGAACAGCTTATCGGAAAATCTTTAGGGGAAGAGGTTGAGGTAAATGTAACCTTCCCTGAGGAGTATCAAGCTAAGGAATTAGCTGGAAAGCCTGCTCTTTTTAAGGTTAAAATAAATGAGATTAAGGTTAAGGAGCTTCCAAAGCTTGATGATGATTTCGCACAGGATGTATCGGAATTTGATACTCTGGATGAATACAAGGAAAGCATTAAGGCTAAAATCAAAGAAGGCAAAGAGAAGGAATTAAAGACAGCGAAGGAAAATGAGATTGTTGACAAGATTATAGAAAATGCTACAATGGATATTCCTGAACCGATGATTGAATCACAGGTTAGACAGATGGCCGATGATTTCGCACAGAGAATGCAGTATCAGGGACTCTCTTTAGAACAGTATTTCCAATTTACGGGCATGGACGCAAAGAAATTCATAGAAAGCCTAAGACCACAGGCTCTTAAGAGAATTCAGAGCCGCCTTGTTCTGGAAGCCATAGTTAAGGCTGAGAATATTGAAGTTACTGATGAAGAACTTGAAAAAGAGCTGTCTGAAATGGCTACCATGTATAAAATGGAGATAGAAAAGGTTAAGGAAATGATCGGAGAAAAGGAAGAGGAACAGATCCGAACAGATATAGCAGTCCAAAAGGCTGTTGACTTTATTACTGAATCAGCTAAGGAAGCATAATGTCCACGAATCAGCAGATTGGTCAAAGGTAAGTAGCGCATTTATTATATTAAACAGATAAAAGGAGGATATCAGGATGAGTTTAATACCCTATGTCATAGAACAAACAAGCCGTGGCGAGAGAAGCTACGATATATTTTCAAGGCTATTAAAGGAAAGAATAATTTTCTTAGGTGAAGAAGTTACTGATACCGCAGCCAGTGTAATAGTGGCACAGTTGCTTTTCTTGGAATCCGAGGATCCAGGTAAGGATATTAACTTTTACATTAACAGTCCTGGCGGATCTGTAACCGCAGGAATGGCGATTTATGACACTATGAACTACATTAAATGTGATGTTTCAACTATATGTATAGGTATGGCTGCAAGCATGGGAGCATTTCTACTTTCTGGTGGTAAAAAAGGAAAGAGACTTGCACTGCCTAATGCCGAGGTTATGATACATCAACCCTCAGGCGGCGCAAGAGGACAGGCAACAGACATTAAGATTGTTGCAGACAACATCATGAGAACGAAGAGAAAGATTAATGAGATACTAGCAGCAAATACAGGCAAGCCACTGGAAGTTATAGAAGTGGATACTGAGAGAGATTTTTATATGAGTGCAGACGAAGCCCAAAAGTACGGAATTATCGATGGCATATTGGCTAGCAGATAAGACCGATGCATTCGCAGAGGCTGAGAAAATGAGGTGAATTGGCAATGGCAGGAAAAGTAGATGACAGAAAGCAACTAAGATGTTCTTTTTGTAATAAGACACAGGATCAAGTCAGAAAACTGATTGCCGGACCCGGAGTATATATCTGTGATGAATGCATAGAAATATGTAGTGAGATCATTGAAGAGGAATTTGACGGGGATCCGGTTGCGGATACCGATATCAATTTGCTTAAACCAGCTGAGATCAAGAGCTTTTTGGATCAGCATGTAATTGGACAGGATGAAGCAAAGAAAGTATTATCAGTGGCAGTATATAACCATTATAAAAGAGTATTGGTTGATAAGGACCTTGATGTGGAGCTTCAAAAGAGTAATATTCTGATGATGGGACCCACAGGCTCAGGAAAGACCTATCTAGCTCAAACATTGGCAAAGCTTCTTAACGTTCCCTTTGCTATTGCAGATGCAACGGCTCTTACTGAGGCAGGCTATGTCGGTGAGGATGTAGAGAATATCCTACTTAAAATAATCCAAGCTGCTGATTTTGATATTGACCGTGCCCAGTATGGAATAATATATATTGACGAGATTGATAAGATAACTAGAAAATCCGAGAACACTTCGATTACCAGAGATGTATCTGGTGAAGGTGTTCAGCAGGCTTTGCTAAAGATTCTTGAGGGTACGGTTGCATCTGTTCCACCTCAGGGAGGAAGAAAGCATCCCCATCAGGAATTCATACAGATAGATACAACAAATATTTTATTTATCTGCGGTGGGGCATTTGATGGACTAGAGAAAATAATTGAATCCAGAACCGGACAAAAGTCTATTGGATTTAATGCGCTGATTTCTGATAAGAATAAGAGCAATATTGGAGAACTCTTTCGCCAGGTAATGCCTCAGGACTTTATTAAATTCGGACTTATTCCCGAGTTTGTAGGGCGTGTTCCTGTATGTGTTGCACTAGATGCGCTTGACGAGGCGGCATTAATGAAGATTCTTGTAGAGCCTAAAAACGCCATAACAAAACAGTATAAGAAGCTGTTTGAAATTGATGGTGTTGAGCTAGAATTTGATGATGGAGCCCTCGAGGAGATAGCCAAGAAGAGCTTTGGCAGAAAGATAGGAGCCAGAGGTCTACGGGCAATCATGGAAACATCCATGATGGATGCCATGTTTGATATACCGTCTGATTCTAATATTGTCAAATGTATTATTACCAGAGAAGTTATTCTTGGTAAAGAGAAGCCAAAGCTAATAATGGCAGAAGAAGGTGTCGTAAGAAAACCGCAGGTAAAACGCTCTTCTAAGAAAAGCAAAGGTGAAATAGCTTAGAAATAAAACAGTGAATCTAAACAAATGAGTAACCGGGCTCTTACACTGCAGAAACTTATGTATAGGAACCTAGGTTACTCTTTTAATCACAGGAGGATATTATTATGGTAATAAAGAATGTAAATCTTGAGACGGTATGTGGAATTACCAGTGATTTTCCCGAGAATGATAAGCCTGAGATTGCCTTTGCAGGTAAATCCAATGTGGGAAAGTCTTCTTTGATTAACTCTCTTATAAACCGTAAATCTCTGGCCAGAACATCATCTTCTCCGGGCAAGACACAAACAATTAACTATTATAATATAAATGATGCTTTATATTTTGTAGATTTACCGGGTTATGGCTATGCTAAGACAGCAGAGGTTGTAAGAGAAAAGTGGGGCAAGATGGTTGAGCGGTATCTTATGAGTTCAAAGCAGCTAAAGCTAATATTTCTGCTGATTGATATACGTCATGAGCCCTCTCAGAATGACAAGAATATGTATGAGTGGATTTTGTTTCATGGATTTATGCCTGTTATTATAGCTACTAAGATGGATAAGATTAACAGAAGCCAGATAGCAAAGCATATTAAAATGATTAAAGAAGGACTTGGTGCAAGCTCTGAGACAAAAATATTCCCCTTCTCGTCATTAAGCAAGCAGGGGAAGGATGAATTATGGAATTATATTGTGAGCGTTGGTGGTTTAACAGAGCCTAATACGACCCTTAGTTAGTTTAGTAATGCGGACATAAGGTAGGTATATATATCCGAGCTTTTTTCGCTCCATTTATTGCATAATAGGACGGCCTCTTCCTCGGTGGGAACACTTAAGGTCAAATCAATGATACGGGTGTCTCTTTCAATTACGCTAAGACGTACTGAGAAGTCACCCTTTTTAATTTGGGTATAATCAGCAGGAGTTGATACCTCCTCTTTAAGATCATATTTATTCTGTGCAAGATATTCTTCAATGTCTTCTTTGATTCCCGAGGAAATCATATTATCAAAAAACAAAAGAGTCTCATTGCCGGTTTCGGTTATAAGATAGAGAGAACTGTTTCTTATGGCTTTCACAGTAATATATTCGTCATCCAGAAGTTCTGATATTGCTCTTTGAATATTGAAATAATTAGTATATTCTTTTTCAAGGATAAATGCTGTAAGCTGAGCATTGGATAAGGGAAAATCCACACGGCTCAATATATATAATATCATTAATTTATAAAGCATAAAGGTATCGGATGTCATATTAACGCCTCCTCAAGAGTATCGTTTTCCTTGCCAAGAATCAGCTTCCTTCATGGCGTGATGGAGTGTATTTAGTACAAGCTTTTTATTGCTGCTCCAGTTAGGAGCAAGTAGTATGCTTTTTGGACCATCACCTGTTAATCGATGGATTACCAACTCCTCAGGAAGGTGTTCCAGACAGGCGATTACCAAATCAATATAATCTTCCATGGATAAAATGTCTATACTTAAATCGTTATTATGTTGACTTAAGTAAAGACGGCCAAGGTCAGTTCCCTCGAGTATATGAAGAAGCTGAAGCTTTATTCCCTGTACGAGACCCTCATCAGAGAGAGCTCCTATATATCTCATAGTACTTAACATATCATTTTTTGTTTCCTTTGGCAAGCCAAGAATTGTATGGACAATTACAGTAATACCGGCATCATGAAGTCTACTGGCGGCTTCCTCAAAGACAGAAAGTTTATATCCTCTACGGATAAAGTTCGCTGTATCTTCATGAATTGTCTGAAGGCCAAGCTCTATCCAGACTGGCTTTTTAGTATTTAAGTTCTCTAGTAATGAAAGGACGTCATCACCCAGACAATCAGGCCTTGTGGCAATGGAAAGAAGGGCTATATCAGGGTTGTTTATGGCCTCTGAGAAAATGCGTTTAAGATAAGGTACAGGGGCATGTGTATTTGTAAAGGCTTGAAAGTAAGCAATATATGCGGAGTCCGTATTCCTTTTTAACTTATTCTCAATTAACTTCTTAGCTTCAATAATTTGCTCGGTGATAGATAGCTTTGAATCTGCACTAAAGTCCCCAGAACCTCCTTGGCTGCAAAAAATACATCCGGAGGTATCAATTGTACCATCTCGGTTTGGACAGCTCATACCACCATTTAAAGACAACTTATATAGCTTTTTACCAAATGTTTTTTTTAATTCATAATCTAAGGAATGATATCTCTTATCATCCCAGAATCGCTTATCCAATAAAATCCCCCTAATTACTAGCATATCAACAGTAGGTTTATATGCCTTGAATATTTTTTAAAGTAATCATAGCACCATAGGTCTATAATATCAATAAATATGATCATATTGAAAATATTTTACTTTTAGCCTAAAAAGATGTATAATGAGATGAACATATATTTGAACGGCTATACTTCACAATATTCTGTATCATATCTCTCACACTACCCCAATTCAGACAAAAATCCAACAAATAATAAAAGGAGCTGTAATAATGGAAAATTATGATTCTATGACTCTTGTTAAATTGCGAGAGCAAGCAAAAGAAAAAGGAATGAAGAATATTGGTTCGTTTAAAAAGAGCGAATTAATAGATGCATTAAAGGAATATGATTTAAACAATAGCAATAATGATAGCAATAATGATAGCAATAATGATAGCAATGAAGGAAGTAATAATGAAAGAAATGTAGTAGCAGCTCCTGTTACAGTTAAGGATGATAAAAGACGATCAGGTCATTCTGATATGGAGCAGCTGGACAGTGGTGAGACAAAAGAAGGAATTCTAGAGGTATTGCCGGATGGATATGGCTTTATAAGATGCGATAATTATCTTCCCGGTGAAAATGATGTCTATGTATCACCTGCCCAGATAAGAAGATTTAATCTTAAAACAGGCGATATTGTTATGGGAAATACCAGAGTCAAGAGTCAAAGCGAGAAGTTCTCCGCGCTATTATATATTAAAGGTGTCAATGGATTTCACCCTAATGAGGCACAGAAACGTCCTAAATTCGAGGATTTAACACCTATATTTCCTAATGAAAGAATACATCTTGAGACACCTGGGGTCGGAGTTGCTATGAGGATGGTAGACCTAATTTCTCCCATAGGCAAGGGACAAAGAGGCATGATTGTGTCACAGCCTAAGACGGGAAAGACAACATTATTAAAGCAGATTGCTAAAGCCGTAACAAGGAACCATCCTGATATGAAGCTATTAATTCTTTTGATAGACGAAAGACCTGAGGAGGTTACGGATATCAAGGAATCCATAGAGGGTAAGAATGTCGAAGTTATTTACTCTACATTTGATGAGCTACCTGATAATCATAAGCGTGTATCTGAAATGGTTATCGAAAGGGCTAAACGCTTAGTTGAGCACAAACAGGATGTTATAATATTGCTAGATAGCATTACAAGACTTGCCAGAGCATATAACCTGACAGTTCAGCCCAGTGGTAGAACTTTATCAGGAGGACTAGATCCAGCGGCATTATATATGCCTAAGAGGTTCTTCGGAGCGGCCAGGAATATGAGAGAGGGCGGAAGCCTTACGATACTGGCTACGGCATTAGTTGATACCGGTAGCCGTATGGATGATGTGGTATTTGAGGAATTTAAGGGAACTGGTAATATGGAGCTTGTTCTTGACCGAAGCCTTTCTGAAAAACGAATATTTCCTGCCATTGATTTACCAAAGTCCAGTACTAGACGAGAGGATTTGCTTCTTACTCAACCGGAGCTTGAGGCTATCTATTTGATGAGAAAGGCTCTTAACAGTATGAAGTCAGATGAAGCCCTTGAGAGAATCATTGATATGTTCATAAGAACAAGAACAAATGCTGAGTTTATTGAGATTATCAAAAAAACCAAAATAGTTTTTTAGGTATTGCAAAGAAAAACTAGCTATGATATAATTAGTGAGCTGTTTATAAGTTGGATTTATTATAAGTATATTATATATAGACCAATATAAGAAGATTTAGTAGTGAAGAGGTGAAATCATGAAGACAGAAATCCATCCTAAGTATTTTGAGGCAAAGGTATCATGTAACTGTGGAAATGAATTTGTTACAGGCTCAACAAAAGAAGAAATCCATGTTGAGATTTGTTCCAAGTGCCATTCATTCTATACAGGACAGCAGAAGACCGCTGCAGCCCGCGGAGCAATTGAGAAGTTCAACCGTAGATATGGTATTAAGAAGGACGAAAATTAGAGTACTTTTATAGAGCATTAAAAACGGGTTGAGGTTCATTTCCTCAACCTATTTTCGTAGAGGGTTATGTACTTAATGATCAATTAATTCACAAGAAAGGCTCGGGATGAAAATGAAACCATCTGGTATTGGGGGAATGGCAGTTATTGAAGGCGTAATGATGAGAAATAAGAGTGAGTATGCCATAGCTGTTCGTAAACCAAATAATGAAATTGTAGTGGAAAAGAAAATTCATAATGACTTTTCAGACAAGGTAAAAATATTTAAGCTACCTATTTTCAGAGGCATACTAGCTTTCGTTGATTCGATGGTAATCGGTATGAAGGTGTTGAACTTCTCGGCAAGCTTTTTTGAAGAAGAAGAGGAAAATGGAAAAGAGAAGAAGGAATCATCAGAAACTACCAATGCATTGCTTATGGTATTAGCTGTGATTGCTTCTCTTGTAATATCTATAACCCTATTCATGGTACTGCCTGTTTTATTATCGAATTTATTCGCCAGATGGATTGAAAGTGTATTCTTACTATCCTTAATGGAGGGTATATTAAGACTTTTTATATTTATAGGATATATTCTTTTATCCTCTTTGATGAAGGATATAAAAAGAGTGTTCATGTATCATGGAGCAGAGCATAAAACAATTAATTGCATTGAGCACGGTTTTGAGTTAACGATGGAAAATGTTAAATGGCAATCAAAAGCCCATAAGCGTTGTGGAACAAGCTTTATGTTACTTGTTATGTTAATAAGTCTCGTGTTCTTTGTAATTCTTAGACCAGAGACATTAGCCTTAAGGATTTTGTCAAGAGTACTCTTGGTTCCTCTTATTGCCGGAATATCTTATGAATTTATTCGTTTGGCCGGAAAAAGTGAAAACAAGATTGTTAATATATTAAGTAAACCCGGATTATGGATGCAGGCTTTGACAACAAAGGAGCCTGACGATGATATGATAGAGGTAGCTATAAAGTCCGTAGATACAGTGTTTGATTGGAAAACATTCGTGGAATCTCAGGTAAGTGCAAGCGAGTTAAAGGATGATTCACAGGATAAGAATGCATCTAAGGTTAAGGTCGATAAGAAGACCAAAGCTACTAAGGTTAAGGAAACCAAGAATGCTCAGGAAGCCAAGACTGCTCAGGAAACCAAGAATGCTCAGGAAGCCAAGAATGCTCAGGAAACCAAGAATGCTCATGCAACCAAGACTGTTCAGGAAACTAAGAAGATTAAAGAAGTCAAGAAGGCTAAAGAGGTTAAGAATACATCTATACATAAGAAAAAGGATGTGCCTAAAGACGAATACGCGGTAGCAGGTGAAATCAGAATAGCTAGTCCTAAACGCGAATATGAAGAAGACGATGAGATATTAAAAGCCCTTGATAAGTACCTTGATTTTAAAGAGGATGAGTAGTTACTTAACAAACCGGAGGGCATAGAGTGATGATATGAGTACTTATAAAGAATTATTGCAGACTGCACGTGAATTCCTAAAAGCGAATGAGATAGCAGATGCCGACATAGATTCATGGTATCTGCTGGCCCATGTGTTTGGAATTAACAGAGCAGATTTTTTCATGTATGGAAGTGAATTGACTTCGGAACAGAAGGCTATGCAATATAGGGAATTAATTGATAAAAGAGCCACCCATATGCCTCTTCAATATATCACAGGGTCACAGGAATTCATGGGATTGGAGTTTGAAGTGAACGAAAATGTTCTTATTCCAAGACAAGATACAGAGCTATTAGTAGAAGAGGTATTAAAGGTCTGCAAAGACAAGTCCGTGATAGATGTATGCACAGGCTCGGGATGTATAATAATATCGCTTTTAAAATTAGGTAGCATAAAAAATGCTGTAGGTACCGATATATCTGAAAAAGCGCTACAGATAGCTAGTAGAAACGCAAAAAAGCATAATGTGGATGCAAAATTCATTCAGAGTGATTTATTTGAGAATGTTGTGGGAAACTATGATATCATAATATCAAATCCGCCTTATATAAAAACTGAGAAGCTAATGTCATTAATGCCTGAGGTTAGAGATTATGAGCCAAAGCATGCTTTAGATGCAGGCACAACTGGATTGATTTTTTATGAAAAGATTATAGATGATATAGACAGATATCTAAATCCCGAAGGATATGTATTTTTTGAAATAGGATATGACCAGGGGGAAGCGGTAGAGAATCTGCTTCATAAGGCTGGATTTATTGATATTAATGTAAAAAAAGATTTGAATAAACTTGATCGTGTTGTATACGCACGAAAGTCACCTAGATAGAAAAATGGAGGAATGATTGATGTTTGATCGTTTAGAGGATATTCTCACAAGGTACAAGGAGATCGAAGATGAGCTTTTAAACCCTAATGTAGTAAATGATCAGGAGAACTTTAGGAAGCTCATGAAGGAACAATCAGATCTTACTGATATTGTTGAGAAGTATCTGGAATATAAGGAAAACCTAAAGATTATCGAGGATAGTCTTTTAATGCTAGATGAAGAAAGCGATGAGGAAATTCGAGAGCTTGCCAGAGAAGAATTAAATGAAGGTAAGCAAAGAACCAGTGAAATAGAAGAAGAGCTAAAGATATTGCTACTTCCAAAGGACCCTAATGATGATAAAAATGTAATCATAGAAATTCGAGGCGGTGCTGGAGGCGACGAGGCAGCTTTATTTGCAGCAGAGCTATACCGTATGTATGTTATGTATGCAGAGAGAAACCGTTGGAAGATAGATATGATGAACCTAAACGAGAATGGAATAGGCGGATTTAAGGAAGTCATATTTATGATTAACGGTAAGGGAGCATATTCAAAGCTAAAGTATGAGAGCGGAGTTCACCGTGTTCAGAGAGTTCCTGTCACTGAATCCAGTGGGAGAATTCACACTTCTACTGCTACGGTAGCTATCATGCCTGAAGCAGGTGAGGTGGATATTGAGCTAGATTTAAGTGAATGTAAATTTGATGTGTTCAGATCCTCGGGAAACGGCGGACAGAGTGTTAATACTACTGACTCTGCGGTCAGATTAACTCATATACCAACTGGGATTGTTATATCATGTCAGGATGAGAAATCTCAGCTAAAGAATAAGGACAAAGCAATTAAGATTTTACGCTCACGCCTTTATGAAATTGAGATGGAGAGGGCACAAAGTGCCGAGGCTGAGGCAAGAAAGAGTCAAATCGGTACAGGAGATCGTTCTGAAAAGATTCGGACATATAATTTCCCTCAGGGAAGAATCACCGATCATAGAATTAAGCTGACACTACATCAGATGGATGCAGTACTAAACGGAGATCTTGATGAATTAATTGACAGCCTGATTGCAGCAGACCAAGCAGCAAAGCTTAGTAAAATGCAAGAAGTAATGTGAAAGACAGGGTTATTAATATGAGTAACAGAGTTCTTATCAGCAGTACGAATAATCCACAGATAAAAAACCTAGCGCTGTTACAAAAGAAAGCAAAGGCTAGAAAGGAACAGGGTTTATTTGTCGTTGAAGGAATTAAGATGCTCAAGGAGGCTATGGATGCCGGATTACTGAATAAAATATACATGTCTGAAAGCTTCTATCATGATAAGCCTGAAGCGTCTAGTATTTTTAAAGAATATGAGTATGAGATTGTAACAGATTCTGTGCTTAAGCAAGTAAGCGATACTATGACACCTCAGGGAATTATGGGCACTGTTAATATGCCTACATATGACATTAACCGGATGCTTGATAAAGATGATGCATTTATACTGCTTTTAGAAGATATAAGAGATCCTGGTAACCTAGGAACAATAATACGAACAGCTGAAGGAGCAGGCGTTACAGGGATTATTTTGAACGCCTCCTGTGCAGATATTCTACAACCCAAAGTGGTCAGATCCACGATGGGTTCTATTTATAGGGTTCCTTTTTATGAAGAAGCGGACTTTATAGGTGCTCTCTCATGGTTAAGATTGGAAGGATTTAAGTTATTTGCTGCTCACTTATCTGGCATTTCTTATGATACTGAAGGAAGCTTCTTAGGAAGGTGCGGGATACTAATAGGAAATGAAGCAGCTGGCTTATCTTGGGAAGCCGCCTCCTTGGCTAATAACCTAATTAAGATACCGATGGAAGGTAAGGTTGAATCCTTGAATGCTGCAGTTGCCTCTGCCATATTAATGTATGAAGTGGCCAGACAGAGGAGAATTATGAAAAATTAAAATTCAATTAAAAATATTGCAATGCTATTGTATTAACCTCCATACTTCTATAGAATAGAAGTATCAATAAAAGAAAGGGGGGATAGGGATGGTAAACTCAATTGCTTGGCTAATTCTTCTCATTTTTTTAGTATTTATTGAGATAATAACCCTAGGACTTACTACTATTTGGTTTGCAGGAGGAGCACTTGTTGCATTTATAGTATCTTTATTCTATGATAACCTGCTTTTGGAAGTCGTTTTATTTGTAGTAATATCCCTTGTATTATTATTCTTTACCAGGCCAATCGTTAAGAAATTCTTTAATTCCACCCGTACTAAGACAAATTACGAAGCAGTAATCGGAAGGGAAGCGTTGGTAACTGGCACGATTGACAATATAAACAATGCCGGATGGGCGGTTGTTGATGGACTAGAATGGTCAGCAAGATCAGTAAATGGAGAAATAATTGAAAAAGGCACGAAGGTAATAGTTGAGAGTATTTCAGGAGTCAAGTTAATGGTAAGTATAAAGAAGGAGGGATAAACATTGCCTACAGAAGTAGTTATCGTAATATTTGCAGTTCTATTATTATTAATTATTGCATCATGTGTAAGAATAGTACCTCAGGCTAATGCTTATATTTTAGAGCGTCTGGGAGGATTTCAGGCAACCTGGGATGTGGGATTACACTTTAAGTGGCCCCTAATTGATAAAGTAGCAAGAAGAGTTCTACTAAAGGAGCAGGTTGTTGATTTTCCACCTCAGCCTGTAATCACCAAGGATAATGTCACAATGAAGATAGATACAGTTGTCTTTTTTGCAATTACAGATCCTAAGCTATACAGCTACGGTGTAGAAAATCCTTTACTGGCAATTGAGAATCTGACGGCAACTACCTTAAGAAATATTATCGGAGACTTAGAGCTTGATGAAACTCTAACATCTAGAGAAATTATTAATACTAAGATGAGGCAGATACTAGATGAAGCTACAGATCCTTGGGGGATTAAGGTAACTCGTCTAGAGCTTAAGAACATTATACCGCCTGCTGCTATTCAGGATGCTATGGAGAAGCAGATGAAGGCTGAAAGAGAACGTAGAGAATCCATCCTTATAGCAGAGGGACAGAAAAAATCGGCTATACTTGTTGCAGAAGGTAATAAGGAGTCTGCCATCCTTAATGCAGAGGGTGAGAAGGAATCAGCAATTCTTCGTGCTGAGGCTAAGAAGGAAGCTATGATTAGAGAAGCAGAGGGTGAGGCTGAAGCGATTTTCCAAGTACAGAAAGCCCGTGCAGAGGGAATTAAGTTTCTTAAGGAAGCTGCTCCTTCACCAGAGATACTTCAGCTTAGAAGTATGGAGGCTTTTGAGAAGGCTGCAGATGGCAAGGCAACAAAGATTATTATTCCATCTGAGATTCAAGGTATAGCAGGATTGGCTAAATCTTTGGTAGAGGTTATGAAGGATCAATAAGTAATATATCTAATTATTAACTTTATGGGTGCAAAAGGTATGACACATACCTTATGCACCCTTATGTTGTGTGCCAGGCATGGCACTAATCTAGCTAGTGAAAGTCTAGCCACGGGTATTTACCGCCAAGTGTAGTGAACCACAAGTTGATATCAGTAATGATATAGATGAAGGAAGTGGTGTAGCAAAATTC
>JAQVQL010000221.1 GCA_028701595.1 Herbinix sp. | reverse complement strand
TCTTTGATTGTATGTAATACATTCTGTGATAACAAAGCACGATCTGAATCACCTGTTAATGCCGCATTTAATGAATCAATATTCCATGAAATAAATTTCATCACTTATCCTCCAATTTTTCTCTTCTAATAAATGCCCCATGTCCATCAGATTAATCATATTGTAATACTAATATTACTGTCAACTACTAGCTATTAATATTTTTATATATTATTGATACAAAAGAACCTAAACCTTTAGATAGACTAAAAGATAGCTATCCTTTTATTCAAAACTCAAGGATAACTATCTTTAAAAATATTACTTATTAACGTATTATTATGTATCTGATTCTACAGTAATTTATGAGAATTTTGCTCCATCCCAAACCGTATAGAGTATATCACGAAGGCATGACCCAGTAATTTGAGCTGGTGTATACAGCAAGGTTAGCTCACTTGCCAAGGTGGTTCGACCGGGTACCATTCCTGTTATATTTCTCCAACATAATGATGCGGCCGGATCATATGGCTTACTCTGATTCTCATCCTCTCTTTTCTCCATATACCAGCCTGCTGCCTGCATAATGGGTGTGATAGGAATGAATTTTCCTGTAATCTCTTTGAAGGCAAAGCCTTCTTCCTCCCTTACATAGGCATTCAAAACTATTGTTTCCTGCAAGCTGTTGGCTCTTGCATAGACAATTGTCTTTCCCTCATTATCCGCAACGATAAGTGGATCCTGTTCAGGATTTATAAAGGCTGATGTTGGAGCCAACTCTAGTGTGTGTCCAAGAATAGCCAGGATATTTTCTTGAGAAGGCTGTTGGGACGAAATAGACGGAAGCCTTGGAGCCGAGGTTTGATATATCGGTAGCATCGCTCCCACCTCATGGAGTAGCGCTAGTGAATCCTTAAAAGTCTCTAGAAAGTCATTTCTCATATAAAAGGTAAGAGGTAGAGTATCAGCCTGCTCGCATTCGGGGCGATCACATGCGTATCTGGCAAAGAACAACTCCGGCCTGGATTGCTGGAATTCTTTGATATCATCCGGCATAGCTACTCCCAACACAGAGGCAAGCATTCTATTTCGCAAATCATCCTGCTTGATGTTTTCGAGCAAATTGATATACCCTCCAATTTCTGTAATGTTTAAAGGTGCAGGAATACGTGAGGGAGTAATGTCTCCTGACATAGATATACGCCGAAGCATCAAATTGCGGGCCTCAACAGCCTCGGGAGAGCTTTCCTGCTTAATTATGTCAATTAATGCACTATATAGTTCGTTATCTGTAGTCTCCATGATATACCTCCCTTATTATTTTATAATAGTACCTGGCTGGTCCTGATTCTGAGGTTTTTCTTTTTCCTCATTATTATCCTGATTTTCTGTTTCCTTTGATTCCTTTGGTTTTTCCTGCTTATTCTCTTTGCTCTTTTCCTCTCCCTTTCCACTGTTTAACCCTGAGCCTGTTTTCATTTTCACATATCCGTCGATTGCCTTCTGTGTCAAAGTACTGGCATTATCTATTACCTTCAGACGCTCAGATGAAGCGGAGTTTGTCAGAGTCGAGGCAAACTTTTGTAGATCCTCAAGGCCAACCAAATCAGGACTTGTAGGATTCTTTGCAATTACTGAACCCAACTCCGGAGCTGTAGTCCCATTTGTAGTTATATTCACTGTATTTTCAGACTTAGCAAGCTTATCTGCTGCTGCAGTAGCATCAGTGATGATATGTTGTTGGTCAAAGTCTGATGGTCTAATTGCATCCGAATGAGTAATCGGTGAATCCTGCCAGTTCCAAAAGCGGGTAAGATCTATTTTCTCACTGGCATTACTGTTACCTAGAACAGCTTCTCCAACCATTCCCCGAGTTGACATGGAAATCATGGTGGATGTAGGACGAAAAGCCATAGTATGATAGCTATAAAGGGCGTCCTGCACCTCACGGGTGGAGGTATTCAGATTGGCTGCCAGTTCTGGTGGATAACTAAATGGCATAAGCATACAATTTCCATAAAAGCCGTACACCTCATTCTGTACACAGTTCATGAGAGGTATTTCCTCCCCTATCTCTCCTGTCGTACTAGGAACTCCTATCGTATATTGCTCCAACATGATGGCTCTTTCAGCGCCGGTCAGGGAAGCCCATATGGCTTGGGAATATAACATTGTATTTTCAATTACATGCTGGAAGGTCCGTTCAATTTCCTGTAACTGTTCAAAGGTCATTGTTTTATATTGGTCGACAACAGCATAGCTAGCTCTGTAGGTAAGTTCTTCATCCGTATTAAAATTAATATACTTTGTCTGTATTCCCTTGCTTAGCTCTACATTAGCTATACGCAGAGGACCGTATGTCCTAAGCTGTGACGGTGATAACTTGACTACTGGATTAGTAAATGCTTCAAATGAACGAAAAAAATATCCATAGACGGTATACAATTTTGATTTCTTAATTCCTTCAATACTATTTCCCTGAAGCATCGCTTGAACAACATCGGGTAAAGTGAGATTATAACTAAATGGATTGGAACCATAATACAAGTCAAGACTTAAAAATTCATCATCAATAACTCCTGCTGGAATATTAAAGGTTCCTGTAACTGTGCCTGTAGGTTCCATCCTCATAGATCGTATGGCTCTAAACAAATCTTCACTGGTTGTATAGCCTGGTTCAATTTTATGTGTATCATAATCTATATTGGTTGCTCTTATTTGATTACCATTTCTTAACTGGAGAATCACCGTCAGATTATCATACGGCATAAAACTACCCTTAAGCTTGAACTGTACTGTAAATCCACCTTCCGACTCTCCTCTCTGGAATTCCCAACGGGGATATGATGAAAACTTTTTAAGAAGGTTAAGTCCATTACGATACTGATATGGCAGATATTGTACAATGGAATCATGATGCTTTATGAGCATATCATATCGTTGCATGAACTGCTCCTTACCTAAGGATGACTGTGCCATATCATATAGCTGGCCAGGTGATAATAGATGTGCAACGTTAGTAGGAAGAAACTGTACAATATCCAGTGGTATGTAGAGAACTAATTGTACACTGGTTATATTGGAAGTTATTTTATAGTTCTGAACCACCTCCCAAAACTGCATGGTCAATGCATGGGAGTGATTATTGTTGGCAATGATCTTGGTGGTCACCATTTCACTCTCGGTGGAAGTGGCAAGTCTTACTCCAATACGGTTGGCCTGGCTTTGAGCTTCGGCCGCTCTCTGAATATACTGCTGAAAGTTCTGACTTAAGCTACTTGTATAATCCTGGTTATGTGACTGTGAAAAGCTAGACGATGAAGATGTTTTTGATCCACCGATTCCAAATAATGCAGAGGCTCCTCCGAGAATCGAAAATAGTCCGTAGCTACCCCCTCCTGCCGCAGCAGTACTACTTCCAAAAGATCCTCCGAAGTTATTACCACCCATACTAGATGACCCATTGACTGTATCTCGAAGTGCAGAATAATATATGGCTGATGCACTGTCCATTTGGCTGGAGAAATATCGGTCACTTTGAAAATAGTTGGCAGATTCCCTGTCTGTGACTGATAGTGTTTCTGCTCGCTCAGATATAGCCAGACGCTGCTCCTCTCCAGGAGCTAAAGCCAGTGAATATAGAAGTGTCCCCAGAGAGAAATGGCTTGGTTGCCATTCCTGATTCATTATAAGGACATAGCCCATACCAAGCGATGACATTCTCGGTTGGTTTCGAGATGACTCGGTTAATCTCTTTTTAAACTTAGCGACATCAATCGGACAACCTATTTCACTCCGCTGCTTATTTTGGGTAGGATCCTTCGAAATGATGGCTGGAGGCGATACTTCTGGTTCTACCAGCCTATGTAAGATTTTGTAACTGTATCCGAAGGTAGGTGCATTCGACCATGAGAGTGAAAATGCGTTCTCACCCTCTCCAAGGGTTACCTTGGGATTAGAGGATGTTTGTCCCTGCAAGGCTTCAGAATCAGGAAGCGTAGTATCGATATTATCCATAAGGGACTCAATCTTTTCAAACATACCTTCAACATAAAAATTGTTCTGTACAGCCAACTTACCAAGATTTCCGCCAGTCAATGTGGCTTGTCCACGGGTAAATGTGAATTTCTGCCTAACATCGTTACGGGATACCTCTACAATCATTTTCTCATATCTGATGGCTGCATCAGGTGTGGAAATGATAGAGTATCCATTCACATCACTTGTAACAGAGTTACTGCTAATCTGTGTCTTACCTTCTTTCTGGAATGTCAGATTGACCTGAGCTCTTACAAGTGGCCAGTTTTGGTACTTCGAGGAAT
>JAQVQL010000220.1 GCA_028701595.1 Herbinix sp. | reverse complement strand
ATAAGTAAAAATGAAATTAAATTTTGAAATTGTCAATACTTATAACGAAGGAACGGATATGAATTTTGTTCATGAGCCCAACAATTTATTTACTAAATATTATATATCAAATCCTTTTGTATGTAATGAATCAGTAATTCAATTTATTGGCGACGATTATGAACCTCTTGATTATAATAATTTGCCTTTTCAAAATGAAACTAATCGCCTAACTGCAGAAGCCATTGAAAAATTTGGAGTTAAAGAGCTGCCAAAATTTGGTAGTTATGGGTGGTTCACTGAATTATATACTAATAAAAACTATATACTAGCCCCAATTAATGCTACTCCATTTCAATATCCCTTTCCAACAATTGAAATAACCCAAAGTGGGGCTACAATTAATATAATAATTACAGACCCAGAAGATGTTGCTTATGATGCTTATCGATTAATATTTAGAGAAGGATATTTTGCTACGGAATTTATTACGTATGAAAAATCTATTTCTATAGATAGTTTATATAATGGAGAATATCAATTATCTATTTTAGGCTATAGAGTAGATGGAGTAACTAGCATAGAAAGTAAACAAACTACAGTAATTATAACTGAAGGTGCTGATGCTCCCAATGTAGTTGAATAATATCATTATACATATTATAAAAAGAAAGAAGCTAAAATATGGACTTAAGAAAATTAATATTCACGCAGAATGACTGTTATAAAACTGGTGTTAAGATGAAAGTCAAAGGCATTATGTTGCATAGTACCGGCGCACCAAATCCATTTTTGTCACGTTATGTACAACCTGATGATGGGCACCTTGGGAAAAATATTTATAACAATCATTGGAACATGAGCAACGCTGAAGCTATACGACGATTTGGAAAGACCTTATCTAAATGCTGTCATGCTTTTATTGGGTACTTAAAAGACAAGAAAGGCATAGCCACATATCAAGTGCTGCCATGGGATCACAGAGGCTGGCATGCAGGCAGCGGAAGAAATGGGTCGGGCAATGACGGCTATATCTCAGTTGAAATCTGCGAAGATAATCTGAATGATAAAACATATGCAATGGCCGTTTTACAAGAAGCTAAAGAATGGGCAGCATATTTATGTAAGATATACAAACTTAATCCCTTAGGGAAAGATGTTATAATCGATCATGCAAGGGGTCATGCTATGGGAATAGCCTCCAACCATGGAGACATTCTTCACTGGTATAGAAAATGGGGTGTCACTCTTGACAGCATCCGTAAGGATGTTAAAGCAATTATGGATAAAGATCAACCTACCCCTGAACCCAAACCCCCATCAGGTAAAACATTGTATCGGGTTCAAGTTGGTGCATTTAATGTTAAAACTAATGCTACTAACTATATGAATAAATTGAAAAAAGATGGCTACGATGCTTTTGTTGTTCAAGTTACTAAGGATGGTAAACAACTCTACAGAGTTCAAGTTGGTGCTTTTTCTGTAAAGAGTAATGCAGAAAATTATATGAAGCAACTTCAAAAAGATGGCTATGATGCTTTTATTGTTCAGGTAATTACAGCAACACCTACAATTAAGGTGGGTAGTAAAGTTAAGGTAAAAGCAGGTGCAGGAACATATACAGGAGGTGGTCTACAAAGTTGGGTGTACACTACTATTTTTAGTGTAATGGAACTTAAAAATAATAGAGCTGTTATAGGATTAAACGGCACAGTAACTGCGGCCATGAATATTAATGATTTAATATTACAATAGGAAGGGAAAGAATAAGATAATATGTTTGGGTGGCAAATAATGGTATTAGCAAAGCATTATCTTGACGTCGATGAAATTTTGTATTGGGCCGGTGCAGTGCTAACCATAATCGCCGTAGCCTCTGCTATCATAATTCCTTTATACCGAATGTTAAAGAAATATGGTGAAGCATTAAAGCATACTCAAGAAACTCTAGAAGAACAGTCTGGAATTAACGCCCAGTATCAACAACTTATTGATGAAAGTAAGAAAGATCGTGCCAAACTAAATAGTGACATCGCTATCATCAAGCGGGCTACCCTTACCCAAATAAAACTAGAGATTAACAAAATAGCAGATAAAACTATTGAGCGTGGATGGATTCTCAATGAGGAATGTGAAAGAATTGAAATGTTGTGGGAAAATTATCAACCATTAGGTGGTAACGGAATCACTACAAGAAAAATGACTGATGTACGCACTTTACCTATTAGATATAGAGCTTCATCAAAAGGTGGAACGAAGCAACGTACTACATGTGAGGGAGAAAAATAATGAAAATTGATTGGAAACGCAAATTAAGTTCTAGGAAATTTTGGATAGCCTTAACTGGTTTTATAGCACCATTATTAATAATGCTAGGCATACCTGAATCTCAGGTAGCTCAAGTAGTAGCTTTAATAATGTCCGGCTCTGTGTTAATTGCTTACATATTAGCTGAAGGCTATATTGATGCTAAAGCAATTGATTGTGACTTTGAGGACCTTGAGGATTAACTAGAAAGTACTAAAGAGTGAGTACTATTTATCCTGGGGAGAAACCAAGGCATCACTTAACTTGAAAACAACTATTTAATCTGGAGAGAGGTCAGAGCTGGTTCCGTTGGTTAGTTCGTACCAGGGTAATAGGAATAAATAAAGGGTAGTGTCCGTTTGGATACTACCCTTTTTATTACTTTAAAATGCTACGATGTAATTGGCGGACTTGCTCTTCACTTAAAAGCTGTGAAGAAACTATCTTTATCTCCCTGTTATTATATGTACCTAGATACCAAGTAATGTCTTTCCATATGAAATAATCTTCCAATGGTATAGTTGCTAAAAGATTCTCAAAAAATTCAAAAGTCATCTTGCATATCCAGCGGGCTTCATCTGTAGGCCACTTAGTAACAACACGTTGGAACTCTATATGTGTTGGCTTTTTACCTAACATCGTGAGTACCCACACTGACAAGATAAACATCCTTCAGCTTGAAGCAATAGCTTGCCGCATTCAGGACACTTCTCTCCCTCCGCACCAGTGGTGTTTATCATTGCCTGCTGTAAAATATTATCTAGCTGTTCCGCACTAATAGCCTTATCGGCAGTTGCTAACTTCTTAAAGCCATTTTCATCAACTATGTCTTGTAAGAAACGTCCTACAACATCAGGACAAGACTTTCCTTTTAGGGCAGGATTCTTGCCGGATTGATATCTAAAGTTATCACACCTAACAGAGCGTAGCTGGTCAATTAAAACATCAAGCGGAACTCCATACCTTAAGGCAATTGAAATTAAACGAGCAACAGCATCAGTGTAAGCAGAACATCCTCCACTAGCACCAGCTCTCATTAATGTTTCAAAGACTTCACCATCTTCATCCATGTTCACAGTAACTAGCATCATGCCACAACCTGTTGGGATCTGTCGAGTCACACCTGTTAATTGTGTGGGTCTTTTTAAGCCTTCTGGATGCTCATGTTTCTTTGGAGTTTCTTCAGCTGTCTTCTTAATCTTAAGGGGTTGACTATCGCGGCAACCATCTCTATAGACAGTGATTCCCTTACATTTACGTTTATAGGCTAACTCAAAAATATATTTAATATCTGCGACACTTACATCCTCAGCAAAATTAATAGTCTTACTAACTGCATTGTCAGTATGCTTCTGAAATGCCGCTTGGATCTGAACATGCCCCACTGGTGCGATCTCTTGTGCTGTCACGAAGATTTCTTCCATTTGAAGAAGTGCTTCTTGAGATTTTCCTGAAAGTGAAAGCCCTGCTTCATAAACGCCTTTAATTGTCCCATTTTCAATAATATAGGATTTAACTAGCGCGCTAAGTGCTTCACTAAAATTGTGTTTATTTAGATAGCATTGAATGTGATCGTTTAAAAAGGTGATCTCTTCTTCGGTGTCAACTAGTTTCTTAGTATATGATAAAGCAAAGAAAGGCTCTATCCCATAGCTCGCATCTGCGATCATTGCTATCGTACCAGTGGGTGCAATAGTGGTTAGCTCAGCATTTCTCCGAGATGTATTTACATAAACACTCTTATCTATATTAGGAAAGGATCCTCGCAGCCTACCCAAGTCCTGGCTAGCTCTATTAGCTGCTGTGTCTATATGAGACATTATAGATGAAGCCCATTGGCTAGCTTCGGGTGAATCATAGGCTATCTCCATCTTATAACATAAATCAGCGAAGCCCATTACACCTAAACCTACTTTACGATTAGCTTTAACGGCTGCATCAATTTCAGGTAAAGGATAAGTTCCTGCATCTATGATACAATCCAAGAAAACAATAGCTAGTTGT
>JAQVQL010000219.1 GCA_028701595.1 Herbinix sp. | reverse complement strand
TTAAATAAGTATTAGAATATACCAGCTTTCATAATTGTTTTCAATGTGGTCATAGCATCTTGATAGGTCACATTTTCAAATAATAAATCTCTGGTTATATCGTTGTAATCCTTTTTATAGATTTGCTTCTCAATGATCATCTGTATAACTTCGGTTACATTAATCCCCGGTTGTGCAGACAGGCACATTTTGTTCTCTGAACGTATAGCACGAACTTCATTTATAAGATGTATAAAGGTTTCATCATATTGAACTAAAGGGTGAATTTTGTGTAAATCATATAAATGCCTTGAGTGCTCCTGCAAGTTTGATGTAAGGTAGTAGTCACATATCGCAAATACCTTGTCAATATAAGTACGCTCTAGGGATTGCGTTCTTACTAAGAAGGGCTCTAATTGATGCTCCGAGATTATGTCATTTAGATTTTGGCCTATTAAGTATTGATATAAGATAATCAGATCAAAAATTCTATTATGATTTAGATACGGATGGCAAGAAAGAACAGATATCCTTTGCAGGTCAGGGAAGTGGATTTTTAGCACTGGATAAAAACGGGGATGGAACTATAAATGACGGGTCTGAATTATTTGGTACAAAAAGCGGTGATGGATTCAAAGATCTGGACGAAAGAAGCAGAGGGCAACAATTATCTCGTGGACCTGAAAAAAGCGGATGTTGGTGCAATATATCTTGGAAATATAGATACACAGTTTAGCTTAAAAAATGACGAAAATATACTGAATGCAGAGATTAAGAAAACCGGAATCTATCTACGTGAGAGTAGTGGCGCAGTAGGCACGTTAAATCATGTAGATATGGTTGTATAAAGAACGAATGCTATATCAAAAATAATTTATCAACGAATCTTAATCTAATCTATGTACTTTGTAGTGGCTATTTCATAGAATGAGTGAGATAAGTGATAAAGAAATCAAGAATATAGTGCGGAAATTACGAAGTGGGCGAGGAAGCAAGAGAGAAACCACGATTAATAAAATAACAATTATATCTTGACATTATGTATGAAATTATTTAAAATGAAGATACATTCATCTAGATGAATGTATCTTCATTTTAAATTAAGTAAAACTTATTAAAGATAAATAATTTACTCTTGTAAGGAGGGAACCATGGCAAAAGTATCAAAGGAATACTATGAATTTAAGAAAGCGAGCATCATAGACGCCTCTTTAGAAGTATGTAAGCGAAAGACGGTAAGTAGTGTGACCATGCAGGATATAATTGATGAGGCCGGTATAAGTCAAGGTGGGATATATAGGTACTATAAGAATATTGATGAGGTGTTAATTGACTTATTGAGTCGTATTCGTATAGAACAGTATGAATCTATCAATCGACTGAACAATGTGATAGAGCAGAATATAAAAGATGTAATAGAGTTAAGAAATACAACTATTGATGAAAATAATGTGAAAGCACGGAGAGCTTGTATTGCAAGGATTATAAAGGAAATAAATAATGTCTGGGTTGAGGAGCTTGAGAAGTATCTATATCCACATAAGAAGATACAGCTAGAGTATATGATCTTAGCTGATAACTTTCCGGATAGAGCCAGAGTCATATTTCCCAATGCTAGCGAAGAAAAGAGTATTGATGGAAGAATAATGAAGGAGCTAAGAAGAGAAATTGAAGATGGAATCATTACACCACGTATTCCTTTACAGGAGTTTATGGAGTACAATACATCGGTGTATTTGGGAATTATCAATAGAGCTATATCGGTAAACTGCTATCAGCGTAACGCAAATTCCAATAATAGAAATGACTATGATATAAAGAGAAGATATGAGACATTTGCAAAATCAAGCGCTTTTTTCCTTGGGGTAGAAAAATATTTCGAGTAGTAGGTCAATAAAAAAAAATAGAGTTTATGGGGGACGGTCTGCTATATTGATTTTACTTCATCATATCTCTCAGGAGCAGCTCAGATTATTTTAATGCAAGGTATATTCTTTTGCTATTGGGGTTATTTTGTCTAGTTGGAGGACCAAAATAAAACTGGTGGATGCTACCAAATGCTTTTGCTAATGTACCATGGTGGATGTGTGATAAAGAGCTTTGATTCTCAGGTGAATGGTGGGTTAATGCAACTATTGTCTCAAGCTAATAATATCTATAGTAGTATTCCTTGCTTTTCAGACCATTACAGCATATTGCCAGGGTGGCTTTGGATATTGGAGCGAATATGCAGGATAGTAGTTAGGCTATATCGGTCATGCCAGTATTAAACTTCGAACATCAGAAGGAAAGGTGATATAGGTACAAAGCCATTAGGTGTATCATATATAAAAACAAGATTCAGTCCATTTATAGAGGGCTTAGGAAGGAGAAGCGAGATGAAGGTATTAAAGAAAACAAAACTTTTTAGATGTTTAAAAAGAATTCTTATTATTCTACTTGGAGTAGTATTTCTGTTAATTATTGCATTTATCGTGTTATTGGGAGATGAGCTTAGAACCTTAAATAGTTTAAGAAAAGAAACACCACAATATATGTATAGTATGACCTATTATGCAGACTACCACTTCGACGAATTCTTACAAGAGGGTTATAAGAGTGACGAGGATATGGAACGTTTTATTGTAAGTAATATTACGCATGGATTTATCACAGAGATAGAAAAGGTTCCTGGAATGTGTTCCTCCTTTATATGTCGTAATGAAAAGGGAGAGGTTTTATTCGGACGTAACTTTGATTATACATTTTCACCGGTAACCATGCTGACTACAGCTCCGAAAGATGGGTTTCGCTGTATAACAGCTGCGGATATTGCATTTGCCGGATATAATAAAAACAATCTTCCTTCTGAACGGGGGATTAGCACCAAAAATTTTGCACTACTATCAGCACCATATCTGACCACCGATGGTATGAATGAATATGGAGTAGCCATGTCTATACTTGATTGTGGACGAGCAAATCCCCCTGTTATAGAAGGCGCACCGACATTAAATACCTCTACAGCAGTTCGCATGGTACTAGAATATGCAAGAACAGTTGATGAAGGAATTGAGCTTATGAAGAAATACAATTTTGATCTTGGGACAAAACCTAATCATTTTATGATGGCAGACTCCAGTGGACGGTCAGTCGTAATAGAGTTCTATAATGGTGAGTTGGTCGTGGTAGATTCTCCTCTTGTTACCAATTTCGACTTATATGACGAAAGACATTTTGGAGGAGGTATTGATCGCTATAATAAGATTGAGGCCACTCTTGAGGAGAATAACGGAGTTCTTGGTGAAGATGAAGCGCTTAGACTCTTATCAAGCGTATGTGTTCCTGACAAGAAGCAATATTCTGTACTATATAACCTATCTACAGGAGAGGTTACCGCATTTACCGGCGGTGACTGTTCGGTAACAGAAAGCTTCTTATTTGATTTAGTAAAAGAATAACATAAATAGCTTACGATAGATTTTGAATACTTATAGCGAAATGTTATAAACAATGAATTGAATGAAGGCTTTAGAGAAGAGAATATAATACAGACTAATATATACTGATAAAAGAAGGATTAAGTTTACCCTTCTTTTATCAGTATTTGTTATAATGAGTGTGGGTCTCAAACCGCACTAAAATAACAAAGGAGGCATCCAATTGGATAAGAATACATTATCACATACTACATGGGAATGTAAATACCACTTAGTATTTGCACCTAAGTTTAGAAGACAGATAATATATGGAAACATAAAAGCAGATGTAGCAAATATATTGAGTACATTATGTAAGAGAAAAGGTGTAGAAATAATTGAGGCAGAATGTTGTAAAGATCATATACACATGCTTGTGAGAATTCCACCAAACATCAGTGTATCTGCATTTATGGGATATTTAAAAGGAAAAAGCTCACTTATGATATTTGATAGACATGCAAATTTGAAGTACAAGTATGGAAATCCCAAAACATCTGGATGATAAGGATTTAAGCTTCTGTGAAGATCTACTTCCTTGGTCACCGAACTTACCAGTTGAATGCAGAAAATCGATATGAACTTAATCGCTGTTCTTGTGAACGGCGAATATTTATAACAGTACCCACTATCTACCGTTTACGGTTCAACTCCCAACTATACTAATAAAAGAAATAACTACTGACTTGCGTCACTAGCTACCTCTTTTTTAAGTGCAGTTGAGGGGACCTTGACCAGGGGTTCAAGTCCCCACATTACTAAATACAGAGAGGTCCATGACTTGCGTCACGAACCTCTCTATATTAAATGCAGTTGAGGGGACTTGAACTTCGATACATTTCCTTAAAGTCTTGTATTTACAGGGTTTCCGTATTCGAG
>JAQVQL010000218.1 GCA_028701595.1 Herbinix sp. | reverse complement strand
ATAGCGCCAAGTAGGAAGAGCGCAATAAAATGCTGATATTTGGATATTACATCAGTAAATCGGTTACCTAAAAGAAAGCCCAGTATCGGCATGGTACCTTGAAAGAGTCCAAAAGTAAGGGCGGTAGTTAGTACATCTTTTTTTGTTACCCTGTAGCTACACATACCATTTGTTATAGATACAGCAAAGGCATCTGTAGCTAGACAGAAGCCGAGAAGTATTTGTGTTATTAGATCCATTGTTTTTGCCTTTCATAGTCTTGCTGATAACCATTATAAATCATTACCATGGAAAAAGTAAATGGCTTTTAAATTATTTGCGAATTCACTCGTGAATGTATTATATTCACTTGATTATAGAGCTCTAATCGTATAGAATATTATTGTTAGCATTGGTATATATGGGGAGGAAGCAATGAGAAATGGTGGTGAAATCAAGAAACCATATAATAATCCTGCAGAATGGCTACTTAGGATTAAGGAACTAGGCTATAGCGTGGCCCATTCACCTGTGGGATATGAAGCAAATGATGAGATAAAGAGGGCATATATAGATTGTGCCAAGGACAATGACATATTAATTGGAGAAGTAGGAGTCTGGAAAAATCCTATTTCCCTAAATGAGATAGAAGCAAAAAAAAATATTAAATATTGTAAGGAAAGGCTTGCTCTTGCTGATGAGTTCAAGGCTAATTGCTGTGTAAATATTACGGGCTCCAGAGGAGAGGTATGGGACGGCTTTTATAGAGAAAACTACGATGAGGATGTATATACACTTATTGTTGATACCACGAGAGATATAATTGACAGTGTTAAGCCAAAGCATACATTTTATACTCTTGAACCTATGCCTTGGATGATTCCGGATTCTCCTGAATCGTATCTTAAGCTTATTAAGGATATTAATCGCAAGGCCTTTGGTGTCCATTTGGACTTTACTAATATGATTAATAGTCCGATACGCTTCCTGAAGAGTCAAGAGTTTATCGAGGAGTGCTTTAAGAAGCTAGGGCCATATACGAAAAGCATTCATGCAAAGGATGTAGTAATGGAAAAGGCTTATCCCTGTGTTATTAAGGAAGTTATGCCTGGTAAGGGTAAGCTGAATTACAGAGGGATAGTCCGTTTAATTGATAAGCTAGGAGATGATATACCTGTATTTGTGGAGCATCTTGATACCCATGAGGAATATTTGGAGGCTTCATCATTTATTAGGGAAATAGCAAGAACCGAAGGTATCAAAGTAATCTAATCAAATGAAATGGAGTAACCCATGGAACGAACCAACAGAGACAGACCCTTGGAGCATATACAGATAAAGCCTTATAAAAAGGATGCATCGTATTCCTATACTCTTGGCGCATTTCCAACATATGAGCTTATTTTAAGCAAACCCGAGCCGGTAAGTAAAATACTGATGAATTCTGGTTATACAGATGGGGACAGCTTACGGACTCTGTGTGCCAAACATAATATTCCTTTGGAGATAAATGATAAGCTTATCGGAAGGCTTAGTGATAAGGAAAATTGCTATGTAGCGGGCATATTTGAGAAGTATAACAGTGAGCTATCAAAGGATAGACCTCATATTGTATTGGTTAATCCCAGTAACATGGGAAACCTAGGAACAATTCTTAGAACCATAGTAGGATTTGGTATATATAACATTGCCATAATACTTCCAGGAGCGGATATATTTAATCCAAAGACTATTAGGGCATCAATGGGTGCACTTTTTAAGCTTAAATTTCAGCTTTTCAACTCATTTGAAGAGTATCGCAAGCAGTATTATGACCATGATGTCTATACATTCATGATAAATGAAGGCCGTTCACATAGCATTAAGGATTGCCCAAAATCCAAGTTGTTTTCCCTTGTTTTTGGGAATGAAGCTACTGGTTTGGATGATTCTTTTCTTAATGTTGGTACAAGTATTATGATACCGCAGACATCTGATGTGGACTCCCTAAACCTTACTATAGCGGTGGGGATTGGGGCATATGTGTTTACACAGGGAGGATAAATACTCCGCTAAAAGTATTATAACTAAAATAATTTATTGAGGAGGACAAATCCTCCGCTAAAAGTATTATAACTAAAATAATTAATTGAGGAGGATTGGCATGAAGCTTAATTACAAACGTACTTTTTTTGTGGGATTTGCTTTTTTATCGATTTGTGCTTTTTGGGAGCTCTATGATGGGATAATACCCAAGATGTTGGAGGGAACCTTTGGCCTTGGAGCAACAGCTGTCGGAGGTATTATGGCGATTGATAATGTGTTGGCCTTATTCCTTCTTCCCTTATTGGGCGCTTTCTCAGACAAGGTTAATACCCGTATAGGTAAGAGGATGCCATTCATATTAGGCGGAACATTATTAGCGTCTTTATTTATTATTATATTACCTATAGCAGAGCATGGGGGAAATTTAATTATATTTATGATTGCTCTTGGTATTATATTAGTTGCAATGGCATCTTATAGATCTCCTGCAGTTGCACTAATGCCTGACGTTACACCCAAGCCTCTTAGAAGTAAAGCGAACGCCATAATCAATCTTATGGGAACATTGGGTGGTGCCTATGCATTGGTTATGACATTGTGGCTTTATAAGGAGGATGGTAGCATTAATCTTCCTGTATTTCTTAGTGTAGTATTTATAATGATTATATCTGTTGTATGTCTTTTAATAACAATTAATGAGAATAAGCTTAAAGATAAGGTTAAGGAAGAAGAGAAGGCATTTAATATAGAAGATGAAGAAGCTGTTGATGCAGTGGAATCTGATGAGAAGATGCCAAAGGATGTAAGGCGTAGCTTTGTATTTATTCTGGCATCGATATTCCTCTGGTTTTTTGCCTACAATGCTGTTAAGACTGCATTTTCAAGATATGCTGACAAGGTATGGGGATATGGAGGAGGAACCTATACATTTCCTCTAATGGTAGCCTTGGGTGCGGCACTGGTTAGTTACATACCCATAGGGATAATATCAAGTAAAATCGGACGTAAAAAGACCATCATTGGTGGAATTATATTAATAACTTTATCTTATCTGGCTGGTATTTTGTTTACCGAGCCGTCACCACTAATCAATGTTGTATTTGCCTGCACAGGAATAGGATGGGCTTCTATAAATGTCAATTCTTATCCTATGGTTGTTGAGATGTGTAAGAGCTCGGACACCGGTAAATACACAGGATATTATTATACATTTTCCATGACCGCACAGATAATTACTCCAATTGTATCTGGTTTCTTACTAGAAAATGTGGGATATAGAACATTGTTCCCTTATGCAGTGGTATTTTCCCTTGCCTCATTGTGCACGATGCTTTTTGTTAAGCATGGGGATTCTAAGCCACCAAAAGTTATAAAGGAAAAGGTAGAAAATTAATGACCTTACTATAAGGAGAAACATATGTTATTGTCAATTTGCATATTATTTGTGATACTAATCATTCTTTACCTACTGGCCATTATGCCTAAGCTAAAGAGAAATCCTAACAGAATAAAGTTTGAGGGATGGCATTATGCCCACAGAGGGCTTCATGATAATAAGTCTCAGGCACCGGAAAACTCTTTGGAGGCATTTAGGCTTGCTGTTCAGGGTAAGTATGGAATTGAATTAGATGTACAGTTAACCAAGGATCTTGTACCGGTCGTGTTTCATGATTATAATCTAAAGCGTGTCTGCAATATAGATAGGAAGGTATCCGAACTGGATTATGAGGAGCTTCTGAAATATAAAATATTTAAATCACAGGAGAGAATTCCTACGCTTCGAGAGGTACTTGAATGTGTTGAAGGGAAGGTTCCGATTATTGTGGAGCTAAAGATACCCTGGAAACCTAAGAACACCTGTGTAGCTGCCTCAGAGGAGCTGGATGCATATAACGGACTCTACTGTATTGAATCCTTCAACCCATTTGGACTGGGTTGGTATAAGAAGAATTATCCTTATATATTGAGAGGACAGTTATCAACTGATTTTGTAAAAGAGAAGATTGAGGGTAGTAGGATGCAGTATTTCCTTCTAAAACATCTCTTGTTTAATTTCCATACAAAGCCAGACTTTATTGCCTATCACCATATATATAAGAAAGGGCTTTCATTTATGATCTGCAGAAAGCTTTACAAGACCTGGCCGGTTGCGTGGACTATTAAATCTCAGGATGAGCTGGAGGACTGCAAAGACTATTATGATGCATTTATTTTTGAAGGATTTAAACCAAAAAAATAATATTTAAGAAAACTGTTTTTTGCTAACATAAAGGCTAAATATTTGTATAAGATATGGCAGATATTTAGCCTTTTAGTATATT
>JAQVQL010000217.1 GCA_028701595.1 Herbinix sp. | reverse complement strand
AAGTCTTTACGTCGATAAATATAATGACAATATAAAGAAGGTCAAGGATATCGGCGATTATAAGGGTCCATATTAAGAGGTAAGCTAGGTGACTAGATAGTCTAAATTAGGAGGTAGGCGATGAGACGATTTCTGATTATTGCTATTCCAATTGTAACATTACTTTTATTTTTTATTATTATGATAAGTGGAAATATATTAAAGAAACCATTGGGAAAGGATGATAATATACCAAGGTCGATACATGATATTATAGATGCGGTTGATAATGAGGCATGGGATGAAGCTGACGGTAAACTTCGGGGCTTGGAAGGCGCTTGGGAGAAGGTCGTTTTTAGAGCCCAATTTGGATCAGAAAGAGAGGAAATAAAAAACATAACAACAAGTATTGCACGGTTGAAGGGTGCCATAAAAGCAGAGGATAAGGCGGGGGCATTGATGGAATCATACGAAGCCTTTAATCATTGGCTAGAATTGGGTAATTGAACAAACTATTATATATGGTAAGAAGCAGAGTAGAATGTACTTAACTTAATCTATTCTGTTTTTATGTAAACATTAAAATATGCTGTTTTAATGTTTACATACTTGCGTTTATTATTTTTTTATCCTATCATTATTATTATATGATTTAGAGTGATTGATAACGAATATTGAGATTTTATATAGACAGGAGACATTAGATGAGAAAGCTTGTAGTTGGGATATTAGCCCATGTGGACGCAGGTAAAACTACTTTGGCTGAAGGAATTTTATATCAGACGGGAAGTATTAGAAGTTTTGGCAGAGTTGACCATAAAAACGCATTTTTAGATAATTATGAGCTGGAGAGGGAAAGGGGAATAACTATCTTTTCCAAGCAGGCTGTTTTAACATATAAGGATATAGAAATCACCTTGCTGGATACACCGGGACACGTTGATTTTTCAGCTGAGATGGAAAGAACATTGCAGGTTCTAGATTATGCTATATTGGTAATTAGCGGTAGCGAAGGAGTACAGGGACATACTGAAACCTTATGGAGGCTACTTCTTAGATATAATATACCTGTATTTATTTTTATTAATAAAATGGATTTGGAGGGAACAGACAGGCAGAAGCTTACAAAAGAGCTTAAAGGAGTTCTATCAGAAGGATGTGTGGATTTTAGTGACAATCAGGACCCAATATTATTCATGGAGAACTTAGCGGTATGTGATGAGAATTTACTTCATTATTATATTGAACACGGAAAGATTGAGACAGATGATATTGCAAAGCTGATTTACAATAGAAAAGCATATCCATGCTATTTTGGCTCAGCACTTAAGCAGGATGGGCTCTTGGAGTTTTTGGATGGGCTTAGGGAATATACCCTTAATAAAAAGTATCCTGAAGAATTTTCTGCCAGGGTATATAAGATAGCAAGAGATGATCAGGGAAATCGTCTAACCTATATGAAGATTACAGGTGGAAGTCTTAAGGTTAAGATGTCTGTTACGAATAGAAAAGCGCAGCTGATGACAGATATGAATCCAAATGACATATGGGAGGAAAAAGTAAATCAAATACGAATATATTCAGGTAGTAGATATGAGAATTTAGATGAAATAAATGCAGGGGCAGTATGTGCTGTTACAGGCTTAACAAAAACTTACCCTGGTGAAGGGCTTGGAATAGAAGAGGATTTGGATATGGCTATTCTTAAGCCTGTTCTTACCTATCAGCTATTATTGCCACCTGAGACAAACGCATTTCAAATGCTTTTACTGCTTCGGGAGATGGAGGAGGAAGATCCGACACTTCATATAATATGGTATGAACAGCTTCAGGAAATTCATGTTCAGCTAATGGGAGTGGTCCAGATTGAGATTTTAATAAGCTTAATAAGCGAGCGTTTCGGCCTTGAGGTAGAGTTTGGACCAGGCAATATTCTGTATAAGGAAACTATAGGGCAAGCTGTCGTTGGTGTAGGACATTTCGAACCCTTACGTCATTATGCTGAGGTTCATCTTCTCATGGAACCTCAGGAAGCGGGGACAGGGCTAATATTTGAAAGCAAGTGTTCGGAGGATATACTCGACAGAAACTGGCAAAGGCTGATTTTAACCCACTTAGAGGAAAAAGAGCATATTGGCGTACTTACGGGTTCGCCAATTACAGATATGAAGATTACTTTAATATTGGGTAGAGCACATCTTAAGCATACCGAGGGTGGAGATTTTAGACAAGCGACCTATAGGGCAATACGACAAGGATTAAGAAAGACTGAAAATGTACTTCTTGAACCATATTATCATTTTAAATTGGAAGCTCCATCGGATAATATTGGACGAGCTATGAGCGATATTCAGAATATGAAAGGAAGCTTTGAACCTCCTTTAATAGAAGGGGATAAGGCAATTCTTACTGGTAATGCTCCTGTAGCTACAATGGGCGGCTATCAGACTGAGGTAAATGCTTATACCAGAGGAAGGGGCAGCTTATTCTGTACCTTGGCCGGCTATCAACCCTGTCATAATGAGGAAGAGGTAATAGAAAAAATAGGTTATAATAGTGAGCTAGATTCTGATAATCCTACAGGGTCAGTCTTTTGCACCCACGGTGCAGGTTTCATAGTAGCCTGGGATCAGGTAGAAAATTATATGCATATAGAAAACTCCATGAAGGAGTTATATCCAGATAAAATTAAGAGTGAGAACCCGGATACATCCTCGGATGTTGATTTTGATTCTGTGCTTAATCAGGAGTCTCTTGCCTCAAAGCCCTCAAAGATTTTAACTGATTCTTGGCAAGAGGATAAAGAACTTGAGGAGATATTTTCACGAACCTTCGGACCTGTTAAGCAGAGTGCTATATATACCCCTAGCAGATTAGGATACGAGAAGAATCCTAACCTTTCAAATCCTTCACAGGAGAGAGATGAGCAATATAAAAAAGGCAATAAATCAAAGGTGTATGCACTGGAATACCTCTTGGTGGATGGCTATAATATTATATTTTCATGGGAGGAGCTAAATGAGCTAGCCAAGGCGAATATGGATGCCGCAAGGTATAGGCTTATGGACATATTAAGTAATTATCAAGGCTTTAGGAAATGTAAGGTTATTCTTGTGTTTGATGCATATAAGGTCAAGGGTGGCGTAGGATCTATACAAAAGTACCATAACATAGATGTGGTATATACAAAGGAAGCCGAAACTGCCGATCAATATATAGAGAAGGTAACTCATGAAATAGCAAGAGATAATCATGTAACCGTAGCAACATCCGATGCCCTGGAGCAATTAATAATACTCGGTAAAGGAGCAAACAGATTATCTGCAAATGACTTTAAAGATGAAATCCTTCGTGTAAACAATACGATTAGAGAAGACTACCTAGAAAAACATTGTATAGGCAGAGCAAATATTGGAGACCAATTCGGTGATGATGTAATTGAGTATATCGAAGAAGATAAATAAAAGGTCAACAAACGGTACCAGGTACCAAAATAACCAGTACCTGGAACCAAATTAACAGGTACCTGGTACCGAAGGGAGAACAATCATGATATTTCAGAATATTGAATTTCATAATGTAGAGGAAATGATAAAGTGTGAGAAGGGCTATCAAATGCTGCGGATTCCATCTTATGTGAGGGAGCAGATTAATCCGGCCGCGAGAGATGAAGTGAGTCGATTTTCTACAGGTGTAGAAATACGCTTTAGACTAAGGGGTGAATCAGCTAATATAATATTATCTGTGGATGAGAACGCTGAAGCTCAGGTGGTCTATATATACTATGGTTCATTTCAAGGTGGTTGGCAGTATTCATCTAAGATTATACAAAATGAAACGAGGATTACAATTCCCAAATGTAGCAACCTATCACTACTAAGGGGAATTACGAAATCTAGAAATCTTCCCTTTGATCCTGAAGTGGTGCGAGTAATATTGCCTTATGGTACCTGCTATTATGTTGGAGTAGAAGGTGAGGTGGAGCTGCCACTAAAATCGCAGCTTCCGAATAAAACCTATCTTGCATACGGCTCCTCTATTACCCATGGAAGCCTTTCATTGGCAACACCCTATACATATCCCTTTCGAATATCACAGATGCTCAACTGCGATTATTACAATCTTGGATTTGCTGGTTCTGCCCAGATGGAAAAGGCTATGGCAGACTATATTGTATCAAGATCGGACTGGGATTTTGCTTCGGTGGAGATGGGAGTAAATATGCTAAAGCCTGAATCCTCAGTGGAACTATTTGAGGAAAGAGTCAGAGAGTTTGTAGATATATTAGCACAAGATTCAAGGCCGATATTTGCCACAAGCATATTTGGCTTTATTGGACCGGAACAAGAGAAGGCTAAAAT
>JAQVQL010000216.1 GCA_028701595.1 Herbinix sp. | reverse complement strand
GTGACTGGCAATAATGTCACAATAACTGCATCAGAGTCTGCTAAGGTGAATACATCATTAAAATAATAGGTATATATTATATTAGAAGAGGTAATCCTAAATTAGGATTTACCTCTTTTTTATTCTTAATAAGATATGTATAATGTAATATATAATATCTGATAAATAAGGAGTGGAAAAATGAAAGAAATACTATTTGTGGAGCCTATATTTAAATCTATGATATGGGGTGGTGATAGATTAAGGACTGAGTTTGATTATACAATACCCAGTGATCATACAGGTGAATGTTGGGCAATTAGTGCGCATCCTAATGGAGATTGCACCATAAAGAATGGTAGCTATAAGGGGAAGAGTTTAGGTTGGCTTTGGACAAATGAAGGTCAATTATTTGGTAACAGAAGCGAAAATAAATATCCCCTTCTAATAAAAATAATTGATGCAAAGAAGGATCTTAGTATCCAGGTGCATCCCGATGATTCCTATGCTGATTCATATGAAGCAGGTGCATTCGGAAAAACAGAATGCTGGTATATACTAGATTGTGAAGAGGACGCAGAGATAGTTATTGGCCATAATGCGAAGAATAGAGACGAGCTAAGAAGCATGATAGAACAGGAAAGATGGAGGGAGTTAATAAGAACGCGTCCTATAAAGAAAGGAGATTTCTTTCAGATAACTCCTGGTACAGTCCATGCTATTAAGGGTGGGACAATGTTACTTGAAACACAGCAAAACAGTGATATTACATTCAGGCTTTATGACTATGACAGATTGGATAAGGGTAAGCCTAGGCTACTACATATTAAGGAAAGCATGGATGTAATTAATTGTCCACACAAGGATGCAGCAGTTGATGGAAGCAGTATAGAGAACAGCTCAGGTGCAATAATTAACCTCATAACTGATAAGCATTATACAGTGCAAAGAATAAATATTTACACGGAAATGATTCTAGATCAGGATAAGGACTTTATGAACATAAGTGTAATTGAGGGTGAAGGAGAAATTGACGAAACTAAAATATCAAAGGGAGACCACTTTATACTTCCCTATGGATATGGAAGGTTTGCGCTAAAGGGAAAAATGTCGCTTATTGTTTCTTATAAATAAATCTTGAATTATTTACTATTATATAGTACACTTCCATTATGCAATAAATTGTGCATGATGATTATTTTATGCGTCATAAATGCATTATATAATACACATAATGTATTATTGTATAAATACATAAGCTAAAATTCGTAGCTTAAGGAGGTATCTTATAATATGAAGAAGGTAACAATTCAAGATGTAGCCAGGGAATTAAATCTCTCGAGAAATACTGTGGCAAAAGCCTTAAACAACAGCGATACCGTATCCTATGAGACGCGGTATATTGTTATAGAAAAGGCATATGAAATGGGATATTCAAAATTATCTCCAGTTGTCCTAAATCAATTTAAGCTTCGTAATAAAATAGATGAAACAAAGACAATTGTGGTACTTACACGTAGGGAGATATCAGTTTTTTGGAACAGTATCATAATGGGGATATCTGATGAGCTAAATACATATGGATGTAAGCTACAGTTTAATTTCATTAGCGCGCAGGATGAAAAAAATCTGGTTTTACCTTTGGATTTACATGCTGATATAAGCGGAATTATTATTCTAAGTGTATTTTCTAAGGATTATATTAATCAGATTATTAAGAACAATATTCCAGTGGTTTTTTTAGACGGCCCTTGCAACCTTCATGAGATTACCTCATATGGTGATATCATTATAAGTGAAAGCAAGGACAGCATGAATATGATAACAAGAAGCCTTATAGAAAAGGGCATGACGAAAATAGGATTCATTGGAGATATAACATATTGTAAGACTATTTGTGACCGCTATAGGGGATATATCTGTGCCTTAGAGGAGGCCGGAATTAAGCCTGATACAAGCATTATTGCTAAATACCACGCCAATACAAAATTCTATAAGCCCGAGGAAGTGGAAGCCGCGCTTAAGAAATTCCCTTATATGCCTGAAGCAATTGTATGTGCAAATGATGATATTGCCTTATTCGTAATTCGCTATCTTAATTCTAAGGGAGTGACCGTACCTGGGGATGTGGCTGTGACAGGATATGATAATGTAGAGGAGATGTCTAAGGTCGAGCCTTTTCTTACCACTGTAAGAGTTGGTAATCAAAGATTAGGAAGAAGGTTGGTTCAGCAGTTGATGTGGAGGCTTAAGAACCCTAATTTTCCTAAAGAAGTAATATATATTGGTGTGGAAGTTATCTTTAGAGAATCATCAAACACCCATTAATTCGTAGCTTAGGGGGTATAGCCATATGGATAATACAATTAATTATAATCAAATTGAGTGGAAGTCTATATGTGATAGGGGAATTATAAATTATGGTAATTTAATTCGATTTCAAAAGGTCCTAAAGAAAGCTATGCAAGGAAAACCTATTGGGATTGGATTTATTGGTGGATCAATTACTGCCGGTTCATTGGCAAGTACATCTAATTCATGTTATGCCTATTTGGTATATAGTTGGTTCAAAGATAAATTCCCTATGTCCAAAGTGAATTATATAAATGCTGGAATCGGAGATACCACATCAAGACTGGGAGTAGCAAGAGCAAAAGAAGATCTTCTATTGCACAGTCCTGATGTGGTTTTTGTTGAGTTTTCAGTAAATGATAATAATGATGATAGATATATGGAGACATATGAGGGCTTAATCCGTAATATTCTTTTACATACAAGTAATCCGGCTGTTATTCTTATAAATAGCGTAGCTTATGACAGCGGAATTAACGCTCAAGAGATACATAACATAATAGGAAAACACTATTATCTTCCGATTGTTAGTATGAAGGAGAGTATTTTTGTTGAAATTGAAAAAGGTAGACTTGATGCTAAAATGATTACACCTGATTACCTTCATCCCAATGATTTAGGGCATAGAATGCTTGCAGATGTGATTATAAATTTGTTGGATATGATGCATTACAAAGCATTAAATGATATCAATAAGGAATCAAAATATGAATTACCCGATAAGCCAATAACAAGAAATCGCTATATTAGTTCTGTGCTATGGAACAATAAGAACATAAAACCTATTCTTAAGGGCTTTATTACAGATGAAGCTATTAAGGAAGGACTATGGGATGTATTTAAGTATGGATGGTATGGAATTAGTGAAGGAAGTAGTATACGCTTCAATTTGGAGTGTAAAAACCTTGCCATTCTATATCGTAAATATGCGAAAAAAGAAGGCGATGAAGACGGGTGCTTTGCTCCGATTGCAAGACTTGTGTTAGATAATTATGAAGAGGAAGCTATAACACTTGATTCACATTTTGATGAGGATTGGGGAGACAGTCTATATGTTCATGAAGTTATTAATGATCCTCTATCCTTAGAGCATAGTATTGAAGTAACTATAACAAATGAGGTAAAAGACAAGAAGTTTTATATTGCCGCTATAATCACGATATAAGAAAGGGGAAAGATATGTTAGCACAGACGCCTCCGATGGGGTGGAACTCATGGAATACCTTTGGATGGGAGATTTCGGAGAAGTTAATTAAGGAGACTGCAGATAGCTGGAAGGATATGGGTCTTTTAGATGCAGGATATCAGTATCTTGTTATTGATGATTGCTGGTCACTGAAAAAGAGAGATAAGGAAGGATATCTTGTAGCAGATCCTCATAAATTTCCAAACGGAATTAAAGAGGTGGCTGATTACGTTCACTCAAAGGGCCTAAAGTTTGGCATGTATTCCTGCGCCGGTACTATGACCTGCGGTGGACATCCCTCGAGTCTAGAGCATGAATTTGTAGATGCTAAGACATTTGCTAATTGGGGTGTGGATTTCTTAAAATATGACTATTGCTACAAGCCTCATAATATTCCCGGACATATCTTGTACAAGCGAATGGGTATGGCTCTTAAAAACAGCGGAAGAGAAATCTTATTCTCAGCATGTAATTGGGGTAGTGATAACTCCCATGAGTGGATAAGAGCAACAGGTGCTCATATGTATCGTTCAACAGGGGATATTCAGGATAATTGGGAGTCAATTAAGAACATTGCCCTTAGTCAGTGGAACAAGGAATGTTATAGTGCACCCTATTGCTATAACGATATTGATATGCTGGTTGTAGGTATGTATGGAAAGGGTAATGTTGCACTGGGAGGTTGTTCAGAAGAAGAGTACAAGACTCATTTCTCCTTATGGAGTATCATGAACTCTCCATTGATGATAGGCTGTGATATTCGCAACATGAATGAGGCAACACGTAATATCCTAACAAATAAAGAAGTAATTGCTATAAATCAAGACCCCGAGGGGCGCCA
>JAQVQL010000215.1 GCA_028701595.1 Herbinix sp. | reverse complement strand
ATGTTCGCTTGTACCTATGAGATATAGATCCTCGCCTTCAATCTTATACATCATGGCATCCATTTCTGCAAAGCTCATAACACCTGTAACAACCTCGCTTCGAATCATGTATGGTGGAATGCAATAAGTAAATCCACGGTCAATCATAAAATCACGGGCATAGGAAATAACAGCCGAATGAAGTCTTGCTATATCTCCCATTAGATAATAGAAGCCATTACCGGCGACTCTTCTGGCACTGTCTAAGTCTATACCGCTTTTGCTCTCCATAATATCTATATGATAGGGTATGTCGAAATCGGGAACAACCGGTTCACCGTAGCGCTTTATTTCAACATTTTCGCTATCGTCCTTACCGATTGGAACACTGGAATCTATTATATTTGGTATAATCATCATAATCTTCGTTATCTTCTCACCTAGCTCGGCTTCAACCTCCTCAAGGGCCTTCAAGCGTTCGGACTGCTGTGTAACCTTATTCTTAAGCTCTGTGGCTTCTTCTTTTTTACCCTGTGACATCAATGCGCCAATTTGCTTGGACATGGTATTGCGCTCAAATCTTAGATTATCAGCTTCCTGCTTTGCATTACGGTTTTCGAGATCAAGAGCAATAACCTTATCAACCAATTCAAGCTTATGATCCTGAAATTTATTCCGGATATTTTGTTTAACAACTTCGGGGTTTTCTCTTACAAATTTTAAATCAAGCATGCTATTCCTCCTATACTACCTATAATATTTTCACTACTTACAACGGAGGAATTATCCTCCTATACTACCTATAATATTTTCACTACTTACAACGGAGGAATTATCCTCCTATACTACCTATAATATTTTCACTACTTACAACGGAGGAATTATCCTCCTATACTACCTATGATTATAATATTTAAACTAAAAAAAGCCCTCAATCCCATTAACATGGGACGGAAGGTTTCCGCGTTGCCACCCAAATTGCCATAAATTCTAACGGCCACTCGATAGTACTCTAAAGGGTACCAAGCTTTGGCTCATCGCCTATTGCTCCAAAAGTGGAAGGATTTATTCCGTCACCGATTCGCACCAGCCATCGGCTCTCTGAGGATTTCTTAAATCGTAGCTTTTATCATTGCAATTTCACATATATATTTTCACCAATTATAACTCTTTTTATTATATATTGCAAGCGCTTGAATTTCTAATAAATTATTATAAATAGTTCCAGGTATTAATGGCTATATATTTGTTGATATATAAAAACCATAGTGCTTGTTTATAATATTAGTTATGCAAATAGGCTATTGTATACGATTTGACCTGCATTAATATATAGTTCTCTTAGTCAATCAAGCAAAATGCATAAGAAAACTTTAACAAATAAAAAATATTTAGACAATATGTTGACAAAAGGTATACAAGGTGGTATTATAAACCTGCAATTATATATTGTATCCAATATCCAAAACGGAGAGGATAAACTAGGAGAATGTCAAGGAGGTAGCAAAATGAAGAGGAAAACTTCAAAATTAATGCTAGTTATTGCATTAGCATTAGTAACTAGTATGGTATTTGCCGCATGTAGTGCTCCGCAGCAGAACAATAATGATAAGACTACGGATACTGCTAAGGACGATACTAACAAAGATGATGACAAAACATCAGAGGGCAAGGTTGTAACAGAGATTCCAGTAACAGGTATTGGGGCTATGGTTGAGTCTACTGTTAGAGCAAGCGGAACATACAAAATAGGCTTTATTGCTAAAAATACTACAAATCCGTATATGGTTTCACAGTCACAAGGCGTTATAAAGGCTGGCGAGGTTATGGGATTTGAAGCAGTAACGCAGGCACCTGCGACCGCAGATAGCGTTGAGGAGCAGGTTAAGATTATGGAAGACATGATACAGCAGGGAATGAATGCAATAATCGTACACTGTGCTGATTCCAACGGCATTATGCCTGGCGTTAGAAAGGCAGAGGAAGCGGGTATTTTAGTACTTACTATTGGTACACCAGCAGCTGAGGATACATTCTTAAGAACTGGAGTTAACTATAAAGAGACGGGAGAAGTTATTGCAGAAGAAATTTCTAAGGCTCTAGATTATAAGGGCAGCGTAATAATTTTGGAGGGACCTCCTGGAGCAGCTAACGCAATTGAGAGACTTGAAGGAATTAACTCTGTTTTTGATAAATACCCAGATATGAATGTTGTTGCATCTCAGACAGCTAACTTTAAACGTACAGAGGGAATGCAGGTAACAGAAAACTTGATTCAGAAATATACTGATGTTAACGCTATTATCGGAATGAATGACGAAAGTGCACTAGGAGCTGTACAAGCCTTAAAGGCAGCAGGAATGGACAATGTATTAGTCGGTGGTTTTGATGGAAGTGCTGATGCAACCTCAGCTGTAGAAGCTGGTGACATGTATGTTACTTATAATACAGATCCATATGGTTCAGGCTTTGTGGCAGCAGCATATGCAGTTCTTAATCTTAATGATGGAAGTGTACCCACAAGTCCTTTCGTGCCTTTCCCATCCGCAGCTGATAAGCCTTTAATCAACGCTGAAACAGTTGATGATTATAAGGATAGTATCGCTTGGTGGAAGATAGTTCAATAATCCATATTAATAATATATTCAAATATTAGTTAAGTGGTAAGGCTGCCACTTAGGCAGCCGACCCACTAATTTATATCAAGAGAAATGCTTTATCATTTCATCTTGTATAGAGTTACCATACCAAAAGAGGTGAAATCATGGGAAAGACAATTTTGACCGCACATAATATTACAAAGCTATTTCCTGGCATGAAGGCATTGGATAATGTGGACTTTGACTTGCAGGCTGGAGAAGTGCATATATTAGTAGGCGAAAATGGTGCGGGAAAAAGTACGTTAGCAAAAGTTATTTTAGGTGCCTACCGACAGGAGGAAGGCGAGGTGTTCTTTGAAGGAGAACTGATGGAGGTTTCCGGAACAAAGGATGCTATAGCCAAAGGTATTGTTGCCGTATACCAGGAGTTTACTCTGGTACCTTATCTTAACGTTGCTCAGAATATATTTCTGAATCGTGAATATAAAACTAAACTTGGATTTGTTAATCAGAAGAAAATGGAAGAAGAAGCATTAGCTTTACTTAAATCGCTGAATTGTGAATATATAAATGTTAAAAACCCTGTTAAAAGCCTTAGTGTTGCTGAGCAACAGATGGTAGAAATTGCAAAAGCGCTTTCCTATAAACCGAGAGTAATTATTTTTGATGAGCCAACCTCGGCATTATCTGATCGAGAGGCCGAATCACTTTTTACTCAGATTCACAGATTAAAAAGAGAAGGAATTGGTATTGTATATGTATCCCATAGAATGGAAGAATTTCCAAAGATAGGTGATAGGATAACAGTATTAAGAGACGGCAAGAAGATAGCTACCATGGGAATTAAAGATTGTTCTGAAACAGAGCTTATAAATATGATGGTTGGTCGTGATGTGTCACAGGTATATGTACGAACTGAGAATCAGCATGCTGGAGAAGCACTTAGAACTGAAGATTTATCTGATTATTCTGGTAAGGTTAAGGGCGCAGACGTTTTTGTAAATAGAGGAGAAATCGTTGGCATTGCAGGATTAGTGGGTTCTGGAAGGACAGAATTAGCACAGCTTATCTATGGAATCAATCCCATTAAGTCGGGAAAGGTTTATGTAAATGGGAGGGAAATTGTCCCAAAATCCCCTGTTAATGCTGTAAAACATGGTATTGGACTTGTTAGTGAAGACCGCAAAAAGCAAGGACTTGCCTTAGGAGAAGCAATTGCTCTAAATACTATTTCAGTAAGCCTAAAGAAATATTTTCCGAAATTCTTCATAAACAATAAGAAAATAAATGATATAGCAAAGCAAAACGTTGAACAGCTACGTATAGTTACTACAAGTGTTAATAAGCCATGCAAATTTCTCTCTGGTGGTAATCAGCAGAAGGTTGTATTGGCAAAATGGTTAAACTTTGACCCACAAATTATTATTTTTGACGAGCCCACAAGGGGTATAGACGTAGGTGCAAAAATGGAAATATACAAGCTTATGGATCAGCTGGCAGCTAAAGGAAAGGCAATATTAATGATATCATCAGAGCTTCCCGAGGTTATCGGAATGAGTGACAGAATATATGTTATGCATGATGGTCATATGGTAGAGGAATGTAATCGAGGAGATTTTACAACCGAGCAGATTGGTAGCAAGATGCTGGGTGTAGGTGTAGGAGGTAAGCAGAATGAATAGTATGAGACTAAGATTAAAAGCTTTACCACCGGTTTCTTGGATGCTCCTATTAATTATTATAATATTCAGTCTGTCATCACCTAATTATCTTTCATTATCAAATTT
>JAQVQL010000214.1 GCA_028701595.1 Herbinix sp. | reverse complement strand
CGCGCGTTATAGAGGGGAGGATTTATATGAGTAATATAAAGAAAGCATTTGATCATGGAAAAGCCTTTATTCCATTTGTTACTTGTGGAGATCCATCACTTGATGTAACAGAACAGATTGTTTATGCAATGGAACGGGCAGGTGCAGATTTAATTGAATTAGGGATACCATTTTCCGATCCAATGGCAGAAGGTCCTTCTATTCAGGGGGCAAATATAAGGGCGTTGGCAGGACATGTGACAACAGATAAGATATTCAACCTTGTTAGGAAGCTTAGAAAAAAAGTGAAAATACCAATGGTATTTATGACTTATGCGAATGTTGTATTTTCTTATGATTCGGAACGATTTATTAGCACATGTAAGGATATAGGAATTGACGGATTGATTCTGCCGGATGTTCCTTATGAAGAAAAGGATGAATTTAATGATATCTGTGAAAAGCACGGAATAGACCTTATTTCACTGATTGCTCCGACTTCCAATACAAGAATCTCTATGATAGCAAAAGAAGCATCAGGCTTTGTATACTGCGTTTCTTCACTTGGTGTAACCGGTACACGAAGTGAGATTACAACAGATATTGGAAGTATGGTACAATTGGTAAAAGAAGCAAAAGATATTTCTTGTGCAGTAGGCTTTGGCATATCGACGCCGGAGCAGGCTAAGCAAATGGTAAAGTATGCGGACGGTATAATTGTCGGTTCTGCAATTGTGAAATTATGTGCTACGTATGGTAAGGAATGTGTTCCTTATATTGAAGAATATGTTAAAAACATGAAGGATGCCATTCTGTAATGTTTTATTGGTTTTATGTAAAGTATAGCATTTACATATATTCATATAGGAGTGGCAGATACTGTGAGAAGGTAATGCAAGAAAAGACTGAGGAGGAGAGAATGGCCCATGAGGATATTTAGAGTGTTAGTTAAAATGTTTATAGGTATTATTCTTACATTTGTCCTTATCGCTTTGATTAATTTTATACCTACAATAAGACTTGCTAATTCAAAAATGAGTGTGTTTGTGGGTGATTGGGTGAATGTTTATTATGAAACAGAGAAGGAAGCGGCTAGGGATACATTTGAACTAGCAGATACAAGAGCCGGTGAGTTGGCAGAGCTCTTGGGACTTACAGAAAAAGAGGATATACGCATCTACATATTTGACGATCAAAGGACTATGCAAACTAAGAAATATGGATATATTGTATCTTTCTTGGGTTTAGATTGGTATATTGGAGACAATATAGGTACAGATGTAATCCTCACATCCCCAGCAAATCCCGGTAAGGAGCATGACTACAACTCTGTTCGGAATGCTGTTCTACATGAAATAGTTCATGCATATAATTCTATTCTAAATAAGGATATGACCTATTGGGTAGATAACGGATTGGCAGGCTATCTATCAGAGCAAAATCCCGGGGATATTAAGATGTATGGAACTATTCCCACATTAGAGCAGACTAGGGCTAAGGGACTGCTAGCACCAATTAAATTCGCTAATTTTAATGGATATCAATATTCTTATAACTATATCGAATATCTACATAACACATATTCATGGGATGGCATCAAGGCATTTGCTAAAACAGGAGACTACGAAGCCGCATTTGGGGCCAATGAGCAAGAAATATATGATGGATGGGTGGAATCTATCAAGGATAAATAAGGAGGTGCTATTTATATGAGAAAGCTATATATACTTTGGACAAGTGACAATATGATTACTTCTGAGAAAATGGTACTTATGTATTCTCAAAATTGTATGATTAATGACTGGTGGGATGAGGTGGAGGTAGTAATATGGGGAGCCTCTGCTAAACTGGTTTCTGAGAATAGTATCATACAAGAAAAAATAAAAATGGCTATTCATGTCGGTGTTAAGTTCACGGCTTGTAAAGGATGCTCGGATCAACTAGGTGTATCCGAGAGCTTGACTGAGATAGGAGTTAATGTAATCTACTGGGGAAAGAATTTGACCGATGTAATTCAAGATGGAGAAAAACTTATTACTATATAGCGGTACCAGCTACCAAACCAAATGACTATGGTGCAGAGAAAATAGGCAGGGTGAAAGAAACTTATAGGCATTTCTACATCCAGCCTCCATCCAGTCCTATAACCTGGCCAGTAAGGTAGTTATTATTCTGTGACAGTTGATATACTAGATCGGCTACTTCTTCTGCCCTACCAAGCCGACCTGTTGGAATCTCATTTGAAAGCTGTAGAAGTTCTTCTTCGGTGAGGAAGTGATTCATTTCTGTATCTATTGCACCACAAGCGATGGCGTTTACCTGAATGTTACTGGGAGCAAGCTCTTTAGCCAGGGCTTTTGTAAATGCATTCATTCCTCCCTTGGAGGCAGAATATGCCACCTCACAGGAAGCGCCGACATTTCCCCAAACTGAGGATATATTAATGATATTGCCACTTTTTTCTCTAACCATATCAGGGATGGCAAGTGAGCAACAATTATACACTGAAGTCAGATTGCTTGTAATAATTCTGTTCCAGTCTTCGAAAGACATGTCTGTTAGCAGACCAATATAGGATATTCCCGCATTATTCACCAAGACATCTATATGACCGAACTGCTCTTTAATCATTAAGAACATCTCTTTTGCCTTATCATAGCTTCCCATATCTCCTAGATAAGCCATGCAGGCAACCTTATATTCCTCGATATCAGACTTGGTCTGCAATAGTGTTTCTCTACGGCTAGAGCCATTTATTACTACATTATAACCTTCTTTTGCATATCTAATGGCAATAGCCTTTCCGATACCTCTGGATGATCCCGTTACAAGAACAGTCTTTTTGTTTATATTATTGGCTTTAATCATATAATCTCCTATCTGTATAAGAACTATAAATTTGATTGCTTCGAAAATTCAGCCACTTATATTAAAGAAATACTTATAATAAAATAGTATATCACAACTTGTTTCGGTTATAAAGCATGGTTGATTAGGATATTACGGTATGGTAAAATAGTCTGGAATGAGGGGTGAACATATGAGAAAGAGTGCAAGAAAAATATTTGCTAAAGGGTTCCTAAAATCCCTTCTTTTTTTCATTCTTTTTGCTACTATTACTTTGGGTAGCTATAAATTAGTAATGCATTTTTATGGTCCCAGCGATTTTGATATAATAGAAATTATTCCATCGGTTAATAAGCAGACCACTATAACTGTAGCTAGTATTGATGATGTATCAAAGCATCTAATCTACTGTGTAGATGAAGAAACCGGAGATATTACTAAGCTGATTTTAGAGATATTTGACTGTGAAAATGTAATGCTTTACTATATTACTATTCCTATCAAAACTCAGCTAACATTGTCGGATTCATTACATAGAGAGCTTGTTCTTATAAAGCCATCAATACCTGGGTTCCTAAAGCTTTCTGCCATAACCGGTTATTTGCCGAGGGAGACTGTATATGATTATGGTGTGCTGATGATTGAGGAGCTGCTGAATATCCAAATCAGCTATTATACGGTGGTGCCTCAAAGTATTTACAATTCTGTATTTGAAACTGAAATCATAAAGCAGAAAGCAAATAGTGTGCAAAGCTCAGGAGAATCATTCCCCAGAGAAGTGTTTTCTGATGGATTTCTAGAGCATTTACAGACAATAAATACTGAGAGTGGATTGCGTAGTTATATAGAAGAGTTATATACTAAGGTTAGCTCAAATCTTTCTTATAAAGATAAGCTTAATTATATGGATAGCTATCTAAATACATGTGGAAAGGATATTGTATTTGAGGTTATTGCTGGTGTGGATAGTAATAGCGCATATACGATTAATGAAATTGAAGCGACTAATCAGCTTAAGGCTTACCTGGGCGAATAAACAAAGATTGCAAGGTATAAGATAAAGTATAAGAAAAGTATGGGCACACTGCTAATAATATGAAAGGCATATACAAGGGTTGAATAATGGCTAGAAAAGCAAGAAATAAAAAAATTGAAATGATTAGAAAGTATGTGACAATTGCTGTAGGTTCTTTTTTGATGGCTTTGGCTGTAAATTTAATATATGAGCCTCTGGGTTTGGTAACTGGAGGAGTTTCAGGCCTGGCTATTATAGTAAAGGAAATTACTGAGTTTATATGGGAGGGCGGTATTCCCGTATGGCTTTTTACAGTAATAGTTAATGTGCCTTTATTCATATTAGCTATAAAGGTTTTAGGCCTAAAAACGATGTTTGATGTGTTTTTTGGCACAGTGAGTCTGGTGTTAGCTTTGATGATAATTCCTATCTATAATTTTCAGTTTGATGATATATTATTGTCATCTGTAGTGGGAGGGGCTATAACCGGTTTGGGTTTGGGGATGGTGTTTTCAGCATCTGCATCCACAGGAGGAACAGACTTACTTGCAACAC
>JAQVQL010000213.1 GCA_028701595.1 Herbinix sp. | reverse complement strand
GCTAACAGTCTTTTCTTTGGTGATAATTCACAGATAGAGTTATTAATATTACCAAATTACAAAATAAACCTACAAAATCGTAAATGATTATGATATACTATTCACGATAGACGGATTAGTCAGAATCCAACAGTCATAAATCAATAAGTATGCGAATTAACATTGGAGGAAATATGTTAAATTTCAAAAAAATCAGATTGATGACAAAGCTTGCTGTTTACGAGAATAAGGACGGGAAGGAAGACATCTATCTTAGCAAATATTATAAAACCGATTATGTAAGATTACAGGTTCTAAAGTCAATTATTACTGCGACCATAGGCTATATCTTAATTATTGCTCTAATTGGATTCTATAGGATGGAATATCTTATTAGCAAAGCTGTGGTGCTCGATTATAAATTGCTTGGAACCTATGTATTGGGTTTTTATTTGATGACAATTACTATTTATGGGTTGGGGGCAATCATTATATATTCCATCAAATATGATGCTTCCAGAAAAAAGCTTTCCAGATATTTTAGATTATTAAAGCGGCTTGAGAAATTATATAATGAATCATCTAGTGATTCATAAGTTTGGAGGAATACAAGATGCTACAAGTACTTGAATTCAGGGAAAGAGTAAAAAACTTTTATCAAAAATATGATGTGTATCTACTACCGATAATTAAGTTTATATTTGCACTAATAGCATTTCAGACTATTAATAAAGAGATTGGCTATGATGAAAGGCTTAAGGCCTTACCCATCGTTCTTGGAATCTCTTTATTAAGTGCATTTACACCATCGGCCGTTATGGTTCTGCTGGCAGCTTTAATATCTGCGCTCCATATTTATTTTATCTCTCCGTTATTATCCGTAATGGTTATTGTGATATTGATGATACTATATCTTTTGTTTGTAAGATATACACCAAGACAGGGATATGTATTACTTGCGATACCGATTTTATTCTTGCTAAAGATACCTTATGTAATTCCTATTTTACTTGGTCTTATATCGACGCCTATAGCCATGATTCCTACAAGCTGTGGCGTAATAGTATATTTCTTGTTTCAGATAGTAAAAACAGCGGTAACCATGCAGGTTAATCTTTCGGTGGAGGATATAATTCAGCTTTATACCTATGTTATAGACAGTTTGACCGGAAACCATCATATGATAATGACGGTAGTTATATTTTCATTGATTATTCTGGTTATTTATTTTATAAGAAAAATGTCATTTGATTATGCTTTTGAAATCTCAATTTTGGCTGGGGGACTAACCAGTATATTAGGATTCTTAGTCAGTTATTTAATGCTGAATAAATCAGACCAGATATTAAGTATGATCTTAGGAACTATTATTTCTATCGTGCTGGTTTACATTATCCACTTCTTTAGGCTGACCTTGGATTATTCGGGTGTGGAGCATGCACAATTTGAGGATGATGTATATTATTACTATGTGAAGGCGGTACCCAAGGTGACTGTTACAGTGCCTCAGGTAAATGTTAAGCATATTAATGTTAAAAACTCAGGGAAAAGAGCCTTTAGTGATACTGATATAGAAGAAACAGATGAATATGATTATGAGGATGAAGATAAATAAAATTACGACATCTTTTTAACATAATCGTAATTTATGATAAGAATATAAGAGCATGCAATATAAAAGCGTCATAACAGTGGGAGAGATAGCGTATGGAGGTAATTAAGAATATTATTAGTGATTATCGCTTAACTATACCGGATATTATTTATACCGATATAATTGAAATCATTATACTTGCATTCCTTATTTATCATGTTGTTAATTGGATTAAGAAAACAAGAGCTTGGACCCTAGTAAAGGGACTAGCTGTTATAATGCTGTTCTGGGTTATTAGTATAATATTTCAATTGAATGTTGTAACTTGGTTAATATCCAACACTATAGACGTTGGAATAATTGCTGTTTTAATTGTTTTTCAACCGGAGCTTAGAAAGGCTTTGGAACAGTTGGGCAAGAAGAATATTGTACGTTCTATTCTCGTCTTTGATGACTCCAAGGAAGAAAGGTTTTCTGATAATACCTTAAATGAAATAATCAGAGCCACATTTGAATTAGCCAGAAATAAGACGGGAGCATTAGTGGTTATAGAAGAGGAAATACCATTAAATGAATTCGAAAGCTCTGGAATTCCTATTGACAGTATATTAAGCAGTGAATTACTTATAAATATATTTGAGAAAAATACACCTCTACATGACGGAGCGGTTATAGTCAGAGGTAATAGGATAGTAGCCGCTACTTGCTATCTACCCTTGTCTGATAACATACTATTAAGTAAGGAGCTTGGAACGAGGCATAGGGCAGGGATTGGTATAAGTGAGATGACGGATAGCCTTACTATCATTGTATCGGAAGAGACTGGTAAGGTATCCATAGCAAGAGAGGGCAAGTTAATTCGTAATATAGATGGAGACTATCTAAGAGCAAAGCTAATTGATACTCAGAAAAAAGCAATGGACACTAAGCAAAGGTTAAAATTTTGGAAGGGAAGACTTAAGAATGAAAGAAAAGTTGACTAGGAATATCGGTGTTAAAATTCTTTCCGTAATTCTTGCCACCTTATTGTGGCTGGTCATTACTAATGTGAATGATCCGGTTCAATATAGGACTTTTTCAGATGTCCCAGTAAACATTTTAAATGAGTCACTCGTCAAGACAAAGAGCCAAAGTTATGAAGTCTTGGAAGGTGAAATGGTAGAATTTAAAGTTGCAGCAAGAAGAAGCATCATTGAAAGTCTATCCAAATCAGATTTTAATGTAACGGCTGATTTTGCAAATCTATCTAGTGTTAATTCAGTTAACATAATGATTACTCCTAAAAGAAATAAGGATGATATAGAGATTGTTGACAGAGGAGATGTTCAACATTTAGCCATAAGCATAGAAGAGTTATCAGAGAAAGAAATCAAGATAAATGTTTTAGATAAGGGCAAGGTAGGTGAAGGGTATTATCTAGGCTCCAGAACTGCTAGACCAGGTGTTATTCGAGTGAGTGGTCCAAAGAGTAGAGTAGATAATATCAAGCAAGTAATTGTGGAAGCAGATGTTGAAGGGGCTATAGGGGTTGTTGATGGAAATACAAGAAAACTAATGCGGCTTTTAAGACCAACTGCTCTTGATGAGGAAGGTAATGTAATGGATGCAAGTAGGCTATCCTTTAGTCCTTCCGATATTGAGGTGACGTTTGAACTATACCAGATAAAAGAGATACCCCTTAGAATAACAGCGGTCGGACAGACTGGCAATGGATATATAATGACCGATATTGATTATCAACCTAAAACTATAGAGGTTGCTGCCGAGGACTCCAAGCTAAGAAATATTAATATCCTAGAGGTAGCCTATGATATAACAGGTGCAACTGAGAATATTGAGGAGTTTATCGAGCTGCAGGATTGGTTGAATAGTGGAGTTCATATTGTTGGGACAGACACGACTGCCTCTGTAAATATTACTATAGAAAAGCTTGAGACAAAGCAACTGTCCATATGGCCAAATGATATTGAGATCAAGAACAAAACCGATGGTATTCAAGTTGAGTATATAACCAAGGGGCCGATTAGTGTAAACCTTGTAGCTCCTGTCAGTGAAATGGAATCGATAACCAGGAATACTCTAAAGCCGTATGTTAATCTACTTGAATATTCAGCCGGTACATATTATTTTGATATTGAGACCGACATTTCGGATAACATATCAATAGATTCTTCATCAAGGGTTTTGATGAATTTGATATATTCACAATAAAGTGATAAAGCTCGTAAAAAAAGTGGTTGCTAATAGAATTCTTCGGTGTTATAATTGAGGTCACTATATTCTTGTGACCTCATATTTATACATAATTTTAGTCGTGGGAACATAATATAACCTATCAAAATATCAAAGGAAGGGATCTGATTAGTTGGGACTCGAGTAGACAACATCACGCTATTTATAGTCAAAAAATACGGTGTAATATATCGACTCCGTCTTAATATAGTTTTTTGATTGTGCATTTTTATAACTTAAGTAGCTATATTAATAAGGAGGATTTAAAGTGATGAATTATAAGAGATATAGAAGGAATCCGGTGATTGATCTTCCGGATAGGCAATGGCCTAATAAGGAAATTGCTAAGGCACCAATTTGGTGTAGTGTTGATTTGAGAGACGGTAACCAAGCTTTAATTGAGCCTATGGTTGTAGAAGAGAAGGTAGAATTCTTTAAGCTACTTGTAGATTTGGGTTTCAAGGAAATTGAGGTTGGATTTCCATCTGCCTCACAGATTGAATATGACTTTTTGAGACAGCTGGTAGACCGTAAACTGATTCCCGATGATGTAACCATTCAGGTGTTGGTTCAGTGCAGGGAACATCTGTTAAAAAGAA
>JAQVQL010000212.1 GCA_028701595.1 Herbinix sp. | reverse complement strand
TCCTTTGATGATGCAGAAAAGTTCATAAATCTTGGAGCCGAAAGGCTTGGCACTAGCAGGATTGTAAAACTTGCTAAGAACCAGGAGACGGAGGGATATTAAGAATGGAGAAGGAACACATGCACAGCTTAATACGCCAGGAAAAAGGAGAGCTATTAGCAAAAAACGAGTTAGTGAGTCGGTCTGTTATTATGAATCTAATAAGGGAAGCTATATTAGCCATGGAGTATGCGTATACCCCTTACTCTGAATTCAAGGTAGGATCGGCCTTACTGACTTCTAAACAGAAGATATATACCGGATGTAACATAGAGAATGTAGCCTTTACATCTACTAATTGTGCAGAAAGAACCGCCTTTTTTAAAGCAATCAGTGAAGGCGAAAAGGATTTTGCGGCAATTGCAATTGTAGGAGGAAAAGATGGTGTTATAAGAGATTATTGTCCCCCCTGTGGAGTATGCCGTCAGGTTATAAGAGAATTCGTAGACCCTCGGAGATTCCTAGTGATCATAGCAAAATCTGAGGAGGATTATCTTATGTATTTCCTTGAAGAACTATTACCTATGAGCTTTGGGCCTGATTTTTTGTAGTTAGTGATAGTAGTTTTGCTATGGTAATGCTTAATATAAATTTATCAAAGCAAAGAGCATAAGCTATTTAGTGCATAATAAATTATAATTATTATTATTTACAGCAATAATTATTAGATAAAGTAATGAATACAAGAAGCATATCTTGATGTTTTTTGCTTTATTGTATGGTATACTTTTACCAAACAGCTTGTACTGTACATTGTGTAGGCTATCTTACGATATTAACTGGAAAGGAAATGATAAGAATGTACTCATTAGAAGATGTGAAAGCGTTTGACCCTGAGATTGCTGGTGCAATAACCCAAGAAATTGGAAGACAAAGAGATCATATTGAGCTTATTGCTTCAGAGAATTTTGTAAGTAAAGCTGTTATGGCGGCTATGGGAAGTCAATTAACCAATAAGTATGCCGAAGGATATCCCGGTAAGAGATATTATGGGGGATGCGAATTTGTAGATATAGCTGAAGATCTGGCTATAGACAGGGCAAAAGAGCTTTTTGGTTGTACCTACGCCAATGTTCAGCCTCATTCCGGTGCACAGGCTAATATGGCGGTATTTTTTGCATTACTTAAGCCAGGCGATACAGTTATGGGAATGAATCTTAATCATGGGGGTCACTTAACTCACGGAAGTCCTGTAAATATGAGTGGTAGCTATTTTAAGATTGTACCTTACGGGGTAGATGACAGTGGATATATCGATTATGATGAAGTTAGAAGGATTGCACATGAAAGCAAGCCCAAATTAATTATTGCTGGTGCAAGTGCTTATGCAAGAAAGATAGATTTTAAGAAGTTTAGAGATGTTGCTGATGAGGTCGGGGCAATACTCATGGTAGACATGGCTCATATTGCAGGCCTTGTGGCTACAGGTTATCATGAAAGCCCTATACCCTATGCTCATGTAACTACCACTACAACCCATAAGACCTTACGGGGACCAAGAGGTGGAATGATTCTTTCCAGTAAAGAATTTGCTGATAAGTATAAGCTAAATAAAGCTGTATTCCCTGGAATACAAGGGGGACCCTTAATGCATGTTATCGCTGCTAAGGCAATTTGCTTTAAGGAGGCACTTAATCCTAGCTTTAAGGATTATGCAAGGAAAATAATTGAGAATTCACAAGCTCTTGCTAGTGGACTAATGAAGAGAGGATTTAATCTCGTATCAGGAGGTACTGACAATCATCTGATGCTAGTTGATCTTCAGAACATGGGTGTAACAGGTAAGGACGCAGAGAAGCTTCTCGAGAAGGCTAATATCACCTGTAATAAGAATACAGTTCCAAATGATCCCACATCACCATTTGTAACCAGCGGAATTCGTCTTGGAACTGCAGCAGTAACCACTAGAGGATTTAATACCGAGGATATGGATATAGTTGCTGAGGCAATTTACCTTCTTATAAAGGATGCCGAGGCCAATAAGGAGAAAGCCATGAGCATGGTTAAGGGCCTTACCGATAAGTATCCCTTGTATTAATAAGAAATACTGTTTGTAATATTTAGAAGATTTGTTTTAAATAAAATACAGGAGGTTGCTTATATCACCATAAGCAACCTCCTGTTAATATTTTGAAATAGCCCTTTTTTGTAGGAATATCTAGAGTGTTTCGTTTTCTATCATCTTACGGTAGCATCTTGTACCAAATATAATTCCTACGATTGCAATTCCTGCAAAGCATACATACTTAACTATTTTTGTGACGTCCACTGTTACATTGACAGAGGATGTGCGCGGAACCTCGGGCTCACAGCAACTAATCTTTGACATGTTCATCTTCCTTTCCTAATATTAATAAGAGCGATAACTAGCATTATTTATTATTATGATTTTCACTTGTGAATATGACTAATGGTGAAAATATAGTTATTATTAGTACCCAAGCTCCTCACCTACAAGGATAACCTTAACCCTGCCAGGGATTTTTGATTTTCTTGTAATAACTATCTGGCAGCAGATACAATCATCCACTAAGCAGTTAGTACATCGACCTAGCTGAGCACAGGGGGTTTTATTTCCCAATCTTACGTTGTTGGGCGGCGAGGCCATATTTTGTACTCTTTCTATTCCTGTTTCCACATCAGTAACAATCTTGTTCATACCAGCGATTATAACCACATTTTTCGGTCCTGTAATTAGACAAGCGACTCTATTACCTTTACCATCGATATTGATTAATTGACCATCAAGAGTAATTGCATTAGAGCTCATAAAGAAATAATCACAGGTTACTATTTTACCGTAGAGTAATGAATCTTCCTCGGGTGTTCTAGCAGTATGTCTATCATAAAGTATGTAATCCGAGTGCTTCAAATCCTCAAGTAAGCCGATTTCTACCAGGGTTTCAGAACCGCCCCATGATATAGAGCATCCGGGGGTTAGAAAGCGTTTTGCCATCATTAAGGCTTCTGCTTTGTTATCGCAATAATAACCTTCAATTCCCCGTTTGTTAAATCGATCAATCAGTGTATCGGATAGGTTCTCATAATAGGTCTTTTTTACAGTCATTTCAGAATCCTCCTTCTCGTGGTTTATCTATATATATTCATATCTTTTGACAAAGCATATGCCTATGGCCCCGGGACCTGTATAGGTTCCTATGGTAACGCCTATCTGATATATAGGAGGAGTAAGCTTGCTATTAAGATATTTCTCGAGTTTTTTTTGAAGATAATTGGCATCATCCAGAGTGGTGGCATTGACGATACAAAATTCATATTCGGCAGGACTGGCGCCTGTATCTTGGAAATAGTCCTTTACCATTTCAAGCACCTTATCCAGTGACTTTTTTCTGCCACGAATATTAGAGTAGGGGATTAGCTCAGCCTCCTTAAGCTGGATAAGAGGTTTTAAATCTAACATATCTTTTGCTAAAGAGATAACCTTACCGATTCGTCTTCCCTTGGCAAGATACTCTAAAGTATTAACAGTGAACATAATCCTTGCTGTGTTCTTTAAGATATTAGCTTTATGGGTTACCTCCTCCAAGGATAAGCCTGCTTTCTTCATGGCGGCTATCTGCATAAGAAGGATTCCCTGCCCCCCTGTAGCCTGGATGCTATCTATAATTGAAATATCGGAATGAGGATATTGCTCTTCTAATATATGCTTGGCGCTTAATGCCGATTGATATGAGCCGCTAAATGTCTGTGTAAGGCAGAGACATATAATGTCCTTGCCCTCCTTAAGAACCGGTCTAAACATAGCGATATAGTCCTGAACAGAAGGAAGAGAGGTTTTTGCATAGACTTTCTTTGGAGCCAAGGCTTCATAGAATTCTTCCTTAGTTATATCAATGTTTTCCTTAAAATAATTCTCCTGATCAAAGCTCACATAAAAAGGTATTAGTTTTATTTGATGCTCCTGAAGTAGATTATCGGGTAAATCGCATGAGGAATCACTGAATATTTGATATGGCATCATATTATTCTCCCTTGTGTCGTGGTTTTCATTACTACATTTATTGTATACGATGTATTGGTAATATTCAATATAAAATCCACGAATAAGCTGATTAGTCCATGGAAACATAATATTTTATGTGCAAGCGTACTTTGCTTGTACAATAAAGTATTGTGTTCCATGGATAAGTGTAACGTGAGCGAAAGGACGCAGTCCTTGAGCGACTAATCTGCATAATAAATAGAAATATATTTGTCGCTTTAGCAAATATACGATATACTATTAGTATCAGCGAATAAGCAGATTAGTCAATGAGTTCATAATCTGCAAATTTATAATATGATAACGAAAGTTGGGGAGTAATGTCTATTAATTTATATATAACGGAAAAACCGAGTGTTGCTTTGGAATTTGCCAA
>JAQVQL010000211.1 GCA_028701595.1 Herbinix sp. | reverse complement strand
ACTATAAAGGCTTGCCTAAATATCGAATCCTCAGCCTGTGCATACGGCTTAATTACATCTGACATAAACTTTAGGCCAATAAACAAAAGTCCGAGACCAATTATAATTTCTGCTATATCCTTCTTCTTTTTATTTTTGCACAATAATGTTATAAATACACCACCAGCTATTAAAACCGGGGCAAAAAAGTCAGGCTTTAATAAAGAACTCCACTCACCCATAGATACAAGCCAGGCAGTAACTGTGGTTCCTATATTGGCACCCATAATTACACCAGTAGCTTGAACCAGATTCATAATACCAGCATTGACAAAGCCTACAATCATAACTGTAGTAGCTGATGAACTTTGTATGATTGCAGTTACCAATGCTCCAACTATAACTGCCATCAATCTATTCTTTGTTAGATATCCTAATAATCGCTTTAACTTATTTCCGGTAGATTTTTGTAATCCCTCTCCCATCATGTTCATACCGTATAGGAACATGCCTAAGCCTCCGGCAAATACAAATATCACTTCTAACAGTTCTAGTGTTTTCATCTTTCCTCCCAATGCATTTATGCATTTATGCAATTATGTAATTTTGTTTTATGTAATTCTACTCTTATGTAATTTTAGCATACGAATCAAGAATAACATATTTTGAAAGACACGTAAATTGTTTTTTATTATTATGATCCGGTCCCATCATAGGAAATAGCACCTTTCATCCATATTTTATAGCTTATATAGAAAAACAGGACTCCTATCAGAGGTGATATCCAGGTTAATATAGGAATTTCATCTGGTCTTAGAAATACCAAACTTGGATAATAGGCAATAAAAGCTATTGGTATTATAAAAGTAAATACAAATCTAAACACCGTGTTAAAAATTGTTATAGGGTATTTCGCATAATCCTTGAATTTAAATGCAGTAACCATGATATACCCTGTTCCCATTAACCAAAAGCAGGTAGCTGCAGCCACATTCATCAGAGCAACCATGAAGAGTGATGCTGTAACTAAGGCAAATATCAGCTTAATGAATATTAGTACCGACATTCCCATCTCTAGCTTCTGCCATGAGTAAATTAGCGTACCGATACCAAAAAGGAACTGGCCAACACCCTTTATATCAAATACCTCTGATATATAGTAAAAGAAAATGTTAATGGGGCGGAAGCAATACTTAATAAAATCCCCTGAAAACACATAGTATCGCAGACTCCAGTTGTTGTCAAAGAAGCATTGAACAGGTGTCAGGGCAATCAATGAGAAACCATACAGGAAAAGCATCTCATGATAATTCCATCCCATAACTGTGGGAAAGTTTTGAAATAATATCCATAGAGTGATAAAGGCAGATATATTAGTAAAAATCATTCCAATGGAAGAAATAACAAAATCTGCTCTATAGCTTAGCTTACTCTTTAAATCCTGCGCTAATATTTTTTTATATATCCTCATATAGAATCGAAGTCCTTTTTTATTCATACACTTTCCTCCATCTTAACCACCATTTACCGTAATCTGTCTTACAGCCTTTTTCCAGAATAAACTCGTTATTATTGACAGTATAACCACCCAAAACAATTGAATACCAATCATTGTAATTCGATCAAAATTATTTAAATTATGACGGATTAGTAAATTAAGTGGTGTATTATAAATAGCCTGAAAGGGTAATACCATGACTACATTTCGAAGACTCTCAGGAAAAAACGCAAGAGGTATACTAGCACCGGACAACAATAAAACCACAACTTCCTTCATAATATTTATTCCCCATACGGATTCCGTATAGAGACAAATTGTACCTACAAAAAAGTCAACATAAAAATTAATCAGCAAGCCAAAAATAACACTAATTATAAAAAACAATAGATTACTACCAAGATATATTGCCCCATTAGTCACAAAATAAACTATCAGAGCTGTCGGAACAAAGGTCATAAAAAAGCTCATAACGAAGCTTCCTGAACACGAAAAAAACATATACTTCTTAAAGCTCATAGGTCTTATTAGCTTCAGAACAATACCACCAGATTGGATATCTCTACCCATATTCCATACAAGATACATCTCCATGAAATAAAATAGAGCTGTAGCAAGTACTAAGTAAATCATGGTAGCTTCAAATGTCATGCCGTTAACAATACCTGTTCCTGTTGAAGCATATATTGCTTTCCATAGATAATATATTATGACCAAATAAATCATATTTCCAAGTATGGTCACAAAGGCAGATGTTCTAAAATGCAGGGATTCCATCATGCCCGCCCTAGTTAGTGTTATATACTTTCGAAGGTTCATTGCATTTCTCCTTCATAGATTTTTCTAATAACGCTTTCAGTTGAGATTTCCTCAAGTTTTAAATCATAAATTTTATAATGCTCCTGTATGGAATTTACTACCTTCATTATATCAATTTCATCCTCATGAACCAGTACATCTATCCATGACTCGTTGGATATAGCAGTTAGTGAGTTGACCTCAGGATGTGTATCAAGAAGCTTTTGCTGCAGCTCATTTGCAAGTCTTTTCAAATTTTCTTTTGTTAATTCCTCCGCTTCTCTACCCAGTCTTACCTTAACCGTACGGTATGAGCCGAAAAAGCCCTTTAGATTTTCTATGTCATTATCATATAGTAAGGATCCCTTGTCTATAATAACAATCCTTCTACATAATGCATCTACATCACCCATATCATGAGTTGTTAATATAACAGTGGTATTCTTCTCTTTATTTAATGCCTTTACTAATTTACGAATTTTGCCCTTCATCGATACATCCAAACCGATAGTCGGTTCATCTAAAAAGACAGTACTTGGATTATGTAAAAATGCAGCAAGAATGTCACTCAGAGTACGCTGTCCCAGAGAAAGCTGACGAACTGGTTTATGTAGAATATCCTCTATGTCCACCAAGGACGTATAGAGCTCCATCATATCACTATAATTCCTATCACTTACCTGATAAATATCCTTCAGTATATTAAAGGATTCTATTACTGGGAGTGCCCACCACAGCTGAGAACGCTGTCCAAATACTACACCTATATTTTGCGCGTTTTGTGTTCTTTTTATATATGGAACCATACCGTTAACCAGTATTTCACCGGAGGTAGGTTCTAAGACGCCTGTCATCATCTTAATTGTAGTAGATTTTCCTGCTCCGTTTGGGCCAAGATAGCCAACAATTTCTCCTCTACTAACTTCCATACTAATATTACAGACAGCACGGACAATGTTATAATCTCTGGAAAACAAATCCTTTATGCTTCCTCTTAGTCCTTCCTTTCGGTTGAGTACTTTAAACTCTTTTGTCACATCATTAAGCGTAATAATCTTTTCCATAATGCAATCGCTCCCCCTGACTCCGACTTTATATTACTCTTTATTATATATACAGGTTTTAACATAATAAAATAGTAAAGTCAATAAAAAAACCGGCTGCACTAGGCCTCCGGTTCTCTCTGTTCATTATTTATATTTACTAGCCATTTATGTTCTGAATTTATATTCAAGCCTTATCTTGTCAGCGATTAAAGCAACAAACTCCGAATTGGTAGGCTTGCCTTTACCGTTACTGACTGTATATCCAAATAGATCATCTATCGTATCCATCTTCCCTCTGCTCCATGCCACCTCTATTGCATGTCGGATTGCTCTTTCAACCCTGCTAGGTGTGGTCTTATGGCGCTTTGCTATAGATGGATAGAGTAACTTTGTTATAGAATTGAGCATTTCAATATCATTGACAGACATCATTATTGCATCTCGTAAATACTGATATCCCTTTATATGTGCAGGAACCCCGATTTCGTGTATTATATTTGTTACGTCGGTTTCCAGATTTCTCTCCATATATGTACTTTTATTCTCATATGCGCTAACACGATGGTTATTTGTCAGTTTATTATGGTAATCTCCCTTTAGCTGCTTAATCCTTGAAAGAATAACATTACTATCAAACGGTTTCATTATGTAATAATTTGCTCCCAATTCAAATGCACTTTCTGTAACCCCTTCTTGTCCGATTGCGGTAATTACTATAAAAGAAGGATTCTTCTTAAACTCAGAGTCTTTTTTTATCTTCTCCATAACGCCGAGCCCGTCCAACTTTGGCATAATTAAATCCAGTAAAACAACGTCAGGCTTTGTCTCTTTAATCATGTCCAGAGCGTCCAATCCATTTTCCGATTTACCTACTACCTCAATATCTGCATCCTCTTTTAATATATCCTCTAGTAGATTTACCATCCTTTCATTGTCATCGACTATAGCTACATTAATTTTGCTCATATTCCTTCCCAACCTCCATTATTCATATATTGACTTCTCCGATTAATAGCTTATACCCCTTTCCATATTGCGCCTTCCATGATGTATTATCCAACTTCACGTTATGTGATGTTATATTTGTAATTTCGTGTTTTGTGTTG
>JAQVQL010000210.1 GCA_028701595.1 Herbinix sp. | reverse complement strand
CTTGGGTTTTTTGCAATGCTTGGAGTATTATCATTTACAGGCTGCCCATTTGGGACATTGCTTCGCCTTGCTGAAGGAAATCTAAATGCTATTCTTTCACTGGGAGCTTTGATTTGCGGTGTGTTTTTAGGAGTTTTATTCATAAAAAAAGGGTTTTTTCTTGGCCGTTCTACAGGAACAAAACCGATGGCAGCTTCTTTGTTTCCGGTTGTTATGCTAATTATACTACTAATACTAATATTTAATATACGGGTAAATGATCTATATGCACCCTTTAGAAGCTGGAATGAGCCGTCATCACAAAATGCACCACTATGGATATCGCTTGCGGCGGGACTACTAATTGGTTTCTTGGCACAACGGTCAAGATTCTGTACAATAGGTGGCTTTAGGGATATGTTTCTAATTAAGAATGGGCATTATCTGTACGGTATTCTGGCGATGACTGTTATGGCCTTTATCATGAATATGATATTGGGACAATTCCAGGTATTTTTTAATAATAAGCTAGAGCCGGCCGGTGTAATAGAGTATATCTGGAGCCTTCTTGGAATGCTACTTGCAGGTACGGCATTTACGATGGGTGGAGGATGTGCAGGCAGACAGTTATTTCTATCAGGAGAAGGGGATACTGATGCAGCATTCTTCGTACTGGGAATGTTTAGCGGTGCGGCTGTTACATATAATTTTGGTTTATTGGGAAGACCTGCTTGCGGAGCAGTTGGAGATTTAAGTATATTGGGGAATTGTACTGTTGCAGTAGGATTGCTATTCTGCCTGATTATTGGTCAGACCTTTCGTATAGGTAAAGGAGGTTCTTGATGATTTATTTGGATAATGCAGCGACATCCTGGCCTAAACCGCCATGTGTTACTAGAGCTATTGTAGAATTTCTAGATCAAATAGGTGCAAATCCCGGTCGAGCAGGGCATAAACTTGCGATAAGGGCGGGGCAAAGCGTATATCGGGCTAGGGAGGTTGTTGCAGAGATATTTAATGCACCGGATCCCCTTCGCATTGTATTCGGATATAATATAACAGAAGCACTGAATCTATGTCTGCATGGAATAATGCTTCCGGGGGACCATGTAATTACCGGCAGTATGGAGCATAATTCTATGATTAGGCCTCTGAGACAGCTTCAGAAACAGGGGATCGAAGTATCTGTTGTCCATTGTGACAATATGGGAAGGCTTAATCCGGCTGATATAGAAGCTCATATAAGGCCAAATACTAAGCTGGTGGCTATAAGTCATGCTTCTAATGTCGTCGGTACGCTAGTTCCAGTTCAAGAAATTGGCGGCATATGCCGAGAAAACGGAATATTGCTACTGGTTGATACAGCACAGAGCGCTGGATGCTATCCTGTTGATATGCAAAAGGATATGATAGATTTGTTAGGGTTTACCGGACATAAGTCCTTATATGGTCCGACAGGAACAGGTGGCTTAATTATAGGTGAAAGGGTAGAAGAAAAGCAGATAAAACCTCTAAAACAAGGTGGAACAGGAAGCCATTCGGAGCATGAGGAGCAACCATCATTCTTACCTGATGCTTTCGAATCAGGAACGCTTAACGCTATGGGATTGGCGGGACTCACTGCCGGAGTGGAATGGATACTTCATGAGGGGCTTAGTAATATACGCTCCCATGAGATTAATTTAACCGGTAAGCTAATAGACGGATTAAAGCAGATACCTGGATGTACTGTATATGGGACCCTAGATGCAAAAGAACAGACAGCAATAGTATCCTTCAATCTTCAGGGGATGGACTCCTCCGAAGTAGGATACAGATTAGATGAGGAATATGATATATTATGCAGAATCGGACTTCATTGTTCTCCACTTGCCCATCAGACGATAGGAACCTTTCCCAAGGGTACAGTCAGACTTGGCCTAAGCTATTTTAATACCGAGGAGGAAATAGAAAGGGTAATTGAAGCAGTTACCGGATTATCAAAGGAAATAGATAATGGGTGAAAATAAAAATTATACTGCTTTACTCGTCTATTCATCAAGCTATGCAATCAGAGCCGAACAAATCCTAAGTAAGGCTAATATAAGCTCAAAAATGATACCCATACCTCGTCATTTAAGTTCCGACTGCGGTGTATGTGTACGTATAGGTACAGAGGATAAAGAAAAGGCACTTTCGCTGTTGCATAGCTATAACCTGCCGCTAGACGGAGCTTACGAAATATAAGGGATTGTATTTTAAGGTGCTAGGTAGCTATGCCTAGCACCTTAAAATATTATATCCTACCATATTGTGTATTATAATTATTCTTATCTTAAGCCGACAAATACACTAATATTACTGTTTTTATCTAGGAGATCTAGTGAATCATATTCAATCTCAATTTGGTATTCACCCTTTTTGAGTTCATGTCTTGTTGTTAAAGAGTAATTTAATCCACCAATATTATATATTACAGAATCATCTTTTAATATTCTAACTCTTATTATTCCTCGATCGCCCGAATTTTTTATGTCGAGCATGTATGAATTATCCTTCTCAATGGTAAAAGTTTCAATACGTTTTTCTGTGTCATTATTCGCCAATTGTGTGTATTTAAGCCAATAATCATAGTGATATTTATTGGGTGTTGCAACCATTAAGATAAAGGAGAGCAGCATACCAATAAATAATAAAAGGCTAACATTAATCCTTTTAGCTGACCGATTTCCTTCCTGGACGCTTTTCCTTTTCATAGATTTAATGCCTGACTGAAAGACTAGAATTCCAAATAATGAACTAAGTATTGCAAATCCATTAAAGTATCTTTTCTCTAATATAAAATGGATTAGGTTTAGAACAAAAAAGACAGTAAAGTAGACCTGTATTATTCTTGCTATGAAAGTCCACCTGCTTAGCATATCTCTTAGTGAGAAATCATCAGTATAGAGCTCATATTCATTTTCATTGCTACCCTCTATATAAGGCTTTCTGAAATAGTACCATCCATTGAAGGTTGAGTTAATCAATTCCCATCCTTGTTCTTCGAATAATGTAATGTAACGTCTATATGACTCATCATTGAACTTTGCACTACTGTTATAATCGATTTTATATCTATAGCTTTTATTACTTCTCTCATAGGTGTGGTGAAATAGTCCACCTTTCTTAAGCTGCCAACCGTCTTTTGCCATTGAATTAACTTTTGCTTCTTCCCTATCATAATCCCAAGCAAAATATATTCCTATTCTTATTTTTTTCTCCATATTAACACCCCCATCCCATTATCTTTTTTGAGCATTCAACAAGTTCCTTTAGACGGTCTTTTTCCTGCTCTAAAATTTGCATTCCTATGCCGGTGATTTGATAAAGACGTTTGCGATCATCCTCTGGTTTGTCGCTTCTAGTCTCTATAATCCATCTCTTTTTAAGCATATTATTAACTGCCCCATACATAGTTCCTGATCCAATTTTTACTCGATCATTAGTTAAGCTGGATGTTTCCTGCATAATACCGTAGCCGTGATTAGGTCCATTATATAAGCATAGTAGAATAAAAAAGTAGCTTTCGGTTAATGGTTCTGTTTTCAATTCAATATCCTCCTTAATTTAAATAATTATGTCGTCGGCCGATATACTATATATATCGTATCACGACATATGTCGTGTGTCAACATATTTTTAACATTTAAATTACTATGGATTATACGTAATTTTATGGTACAATTAACCAGTAGTGTGATTTTAGATATCTAATAAACAATTAAAGGTATTTCAGTTACCTTATTTTGACCAAGGAGGGGATTATAGTGGAGAAGCTGATATGAAAAGATGGTGGAGAGAAAAAGATTTTATCGGCATAATTCCTGAATATGTAATAAATAAAGATACGACAGAAAATGAGATAATTGATATGATAATTCAACAAATAAAGTAGCTGATAGACAGAGGGATAATTATGAACAAGAAGAGTGTTAAGTTATACAATATAATATTTCCAATATGGCTTTTGTGGTTAATTCCGATAACATGGATAGTAGTTTTACCTGCAAACTTTATTATCGATTTGATAGTCATTATACTGACATTAAAATATCTGAAGGTAGAAAATATTAAGAAAATTGCAAAATCCTTAATTCTTAAGGTATGGATATTTGGATTTTTGGCTGATTTCATCGGTACAGGCTTAATGCTTCTATCAAACATAATAAATTTTGATCATAATACACCCTTTGGAGAGTGGTGGAATTACAATATAGCTAATGCTATAAGCCTTAATCCATATAGAAGCATCTATGCAGTATTGTGGGTAACATTAAGCGTGGTAATAACGGCAATATTAATCTATATACTAAATTATAAGGTGGTCCTAATAAAAACAAGTCTAGAGGAAAGTCAGAAGAAAAAGCTTGCTCTATCACTGGCAATATTTACTGCACCATATACATTTTTTATTCCTACATTATGGTTTTATTAGGAGGTG
>JAQVQL010000209.1 GCA_028701595.1 Herbinix sp. | reverse complement strand
ATATCAGATGGCATGGTAGCCGAAAAAAGTAAGGTTTGCTTGTTTGATGGTGTTTTAGCAGTAATCTTCTTAACATCGTTGATAAAACCCATATCTAACATTCGATCGGCTTCATCTAATATTAAGATTTCAATATGCTGTAAATCTATCTGTTTCTGATTCATTAAATCAATCAATCTTCCAGGGGTTGCAACCAAAATATCTACACCCTGCTTTAATTTCTCCTCTTGCGGTTTTTGAGAAACTCCACCATAGATTACACAATATCTTAATTTGGTATACCTACCATAGGTAGAAAAGCTTTCATATATTTGAATTGCAAGTTCTCTAGTCGGTGTCAATATTAGTGCTCTTATATTTTTCACTTTCAAAGAAGGAGTATTCTCCTTACCTAGTAATTGTAATGTTGGTATAGCGAATGCAGCTGTTTTCCCTGTTCCAGTCTGTGCGCATCCAAGCATATCTCTGCCACTTAGTATTAAGGGAATTGCTTCCTCTTGTATTGGTGTTGGTAATGAATAATTTTCCCTTTGTAACGCTTTTAGTATATCAGGTATTATATTTAGTTCTTTAAATTGCATAGTGACTCCTACTCTTGTTTTTATTAGACATCTTCTTTTATCAAAAAACGTCCATTCAATTCTTTACCTTTTGATTTATTGTGATATCTTAACATACATACAAGAAGTATTCCAGTTAAACTTATGTGTTGCCTTATAACAAAAGGCACCCTATCATATTAATTATGATAGAGCGCCTATACTTTTTGCTATATTTAATGTGCATTGCTACTTCTTAGCCTGCTATAATCACAATAGTTACAGTTACATTTAAATCTGCTGGTGGAGCTTGTTCTAAATCTGATATATCCATCGTTCCACTTATGGTTTGTATTCCAATAACGTTAACGTCAATCCCTCCTAACCAATCAACTGGAACATATACCTCTGAATTATTATCTAGTAATAATATTGCATGTTTCGGTAGTTCTGGTGGACTTGCTCCATGATTTACATAAATGATATCAAATTCTGCAACCTCTATTACCTTACCAAGTAGTTCCTCTCTTAGATCAGCTATCCTTGCCTCTGCAGATTCTAAGATACTAAGCTTAGTTACTAGCAATTGTTGTGCGTTGGTCAATTTAAAATATTTATCTCTTACAGCAACAACCTTAAGTTCATCATCTAATTCTATTTCACTCACTGACGGCAATTCTAAGATTTCTCTATCAATATCTGCAGCAATTATTTGATCAACTACTAACTGATCTTCCCAAGGAGTCTCAAGTATGCCATTGTATTCCTTTCCTGCATAAGTGAAAGTCACTTCTGATTGGTTATGAGTTAAGGAATCAGTCAATGAAATTACTAGAGAGTCTAAACCTGCAAATTTTACTGTCAATGTTGAAGCGTCGATAGCAATTATCGATTCAATAGTTAGCGTTGGAGCATCTTTTACTATGACCTGTAAAGTTGCTGTTAAATCAGTTGGTGACACATGTCCGAAGGCAGATAGATCTAGCTTTCCAATCAAGCTCTGCATTCCCGCAGCGTTAACATTTATTACTCCTGACCAAATAATTGGAATCTCTACTTCTGAATCATCACTAAGTACTATTTTAGCATTTGTCGGTAGATTCGGTTGACTTGCTCCATATTCTACTTCAATGGTAGTAAAGTCCATTATACTTTTTACTGATAAAATAATCGGCAGGTCTGGATCTGGGTTTGGTGCTGGGTCTGGATCTGGGTTTGGTGCTGGGCCTGGATCTGGGTTTGGTGCTGGTACTGGTGCCGGGTCTGGTATACTTAATGGAGGAGTAGGAGTAGGGTTAGTGCTGTTCGAGGCAATTGCTTGTTGCATTTCCCTTACCTCCTCCTTAGCTTTTATTCTCGCTTCTATGGCTAATTTTGCAGCTTCGCTTGTTAATTTATTCTTAAACTCCTCTTCCGCTTTTTGCTTGGCAGCTTCTGCAGCTTTTTCTTTTTCTTGCTTTTGCTTTTCAAGTTGAGCCTGTAATTTTTGATGCAATTCTTCATTTTGCTTTTTAAGCTCATCTCGCTTTGATTGTGCCTCTTCTTGCTTCTTTTTTCGTGCTGCTTCTAACAATTCAAACTTTTCTTGTTTAGCTTTTTCACTATCAGATGGCACCAGAAGCTTAGTATTCTCTAGACTAAACTTATTTTCCGATGCTTCGTTAATACTTTGAATCAGGCGATTTATTTCTTCCTCACTTACTATATTCTTTTCAATAGCTTTATTTAAAATATTGCCTATAAGATTATCAAGATTTTGATTAATTCTATTAATTTCTTCCTGAGTTCTACTTGCGTCATTATCAAGTAGTTTAAGCATGTAATCTTCGTTTTCCATATCTATCTTTTGCTTGTTGGCAAGAATGGCTTCTATTACCACACTGCTAGTATTTGCAAGCAAAGTCTCCAGATAAACTATATTATTTAGATCATTCAAGTTTTCATCATCGAAATCTGTTATCAGTATTACTGATTGGCCTGGATTCAAAGTTGTACTATCGTCTGAATCGTTAATAATTCTACTTACATTACCAAGACCAGAAGCAATAAAGAATCTTGATTCTCCAGTCGCTGGGTCTACGCCAACCAGCAAGGTAGTCCCACGAATACTCATAACAGCTGTAGTTGTTCTTATCTCAAACTTATCATCTGAATTCTCTAGAGTAGAGGCACTTACCCAAATCGAGCCACTCCAAACAAATAGCTTTGTTATCTTATTGCTTGATTTATTACGCAGATCTGATATATACATCCAAGCCTTGTTATCAGCTGTAATTTGATCTCCTGTATCTAATAATCTAAAAATTACGCTTGAATTAGCTGCCGTTCTAATATGGTCTCCATTATATAGACTTATCCCTGCAAAGGCTCTAAATTCTTTAGCACCACCAGCCCTTCGAATATGCACAACTCCTTTCACTTCTTCTATAAGGGCTTCTCTTGGAATATCTGATGTGTTATGGCCATCTTCTGCTTCAGAATATCCTGCTTCTGCAATATAATTATTATCGGGCAAATTAATATAGGGAGTATACTCCTTAATTTGACGTATCATATTATTGTAACTGTCAGCTACCATTAAGCTACCATCCCGCATAATAGCTACATCTGTTGGATTATGGAAATCTCCTGCAATTGTAGTAACATGTCCATCTATTAAATAGCGTATAGAATGATTTAGGCTATCTGCTATGATGACACCATTTTCTTTTGTAACAACCAATCCCTTGGGAAAATTAAAAGAGGCTTCCAAAGCATTTCCATCAGAATAACCTCCTGTAGCATACATAGCATCGGACTGAGAAATCGTACTGCTATGATTTTTATTTCCCGCTACAGTTGTTACTGTATTTGCTGAAAAATCAATATATCTTATTAATTGATTGCCTGCATCGCTGACATATAGATTTCCTTTACTGTCAATGGCAAGGCCTGAGGGTTCATTGAATTTAGCATGTCTAATCTTTCCATCCCTATAATCTCCAGCCCATTCAACTGAGCCATCCACTACTTCAACTGTTCTAGTAGACCTCGCATTAAGTGTTGACACCTTCCCTTCTGCAGTTATTTTACGGATTGCGTGATTTAAAGTATCAGCAACATAGAGAGTCCCATCTTTTGCAATAGCTATATCCTGAGGATATGCAAACCTTGCTGTTGTTCCCTCCCCATCCTTAGCTCCCATAAAGCCATTTCCGGCTATAGTAGTTGCCTCTCCGTCTTTTGAAATCTTTCTGATAAGGTTATAATCAGCATCTGCTATATATACATTACCCTCATCATCAGCAGCCATTCCTGAAGGTCTAGAAAAAGCTGACAGTTCCCTAACTCCGTCTGACCAACCACCTAACGGTATTCCATATTCATCATTTTCAAAGCTTATTCCAGCATAGGTACTAACTTCCCCATTATGTATACTACGTATTTTCTGATTCCCGCTGTCAGAAACAAGTACTCTTCCATCAGGTAAAGTAACAATACTATAGGGCACTCTAAAGGACGCTGATAAAGCATCGCCATCAGCATGGTCAAATTGACCACTGCCAGCAAATATGCCTATCTGTGACAGTGCCTCACTACTTTCTCCTGTTGATTCTTTGTCAGAAGAAATAGCATGTATAGTCGTACCTCCTGTCAATGCAATAATTAATATTATACAAGTCATTGTAAGACTTAATTTTTTCATATTACTCCTTTCTACATTATAGCTATAATGATAATTTGCTTTTTTTGGTTTCCTGTGGTATATTAATAATAGTTGAATGACTGTAGTCACTGACTACAGTCATTCTAACACGTTTCTGTATTATAGTCAATAACATATTTGGTTTATTAATCCAAAAGTGTTATAATATAACTATATTAAATTAAGGAGATCCACATGGGAAAAGAAAATATTAGTAGCAGGAAATTGCAGGCTAATGAAACCAGAAATAAAATATATGA
>JAQVQL010000208.1 GCA_028701595.1 Herbinix sp. | reverse complement strand
ATAGTCTGCTTTATGAAGCTTTACCTTCTTTAATGTGCTGATTCGCTTGTCCTCTTGTCCCATATCTGTAAAGTAAGCGATTCCTTCCTTCAAAAGCTTTAGAGCTCTATCTTCGGACATTGCCTGCTTTTCATATACAATGATACGACAACTACTCTTAATTGAGTCGATAAAGTTTTCCTTGTTTTCACCTTCTCCAAAAATAATGATGAGCTTGTCTTTTCTGCTTTTAAAGAAGCCCTGCAGAAAATATATTGGCCTCTTAATAAGCATAAATAAGACTGCAACTGTACAAAATGGTGCAAGCACAATAGTTATAACATACAAATATGTAATATAGGTCTTAATATTATTGAGACCGGTGTTACTTATAAGCTCTACCGCATCATCAATTTTTATTTCTGAATCCAACATAAAAGCTTTAATCGCATTTTGGATGTTCAAGGCTATACTTAGAAATACGTTATCAATTTTATTATGATAGTAGAGAATACCTTCTGCTAGACACACAATAAAAAAGAAAATTGAGAAAAACCATAAAAATGTGTTGGCTCTGTTTCTTTTCATCGAATTATCCCCCTTATATTTGTCCGAATAACACAAGAAATACATTCAGTAAAGAGGAACAAACCTTTTTTGCATCCATTTTGCTATAGCTGATAAATACAAAAGGATTATTCTGATCACATGGCTTAATCTGTTGGTGCATGCTCTCAATTTCAGGATTGTTCATAAGAATATTCTCCTTTGCGTTTTCTATATCCTTTATTTTATATCCTAAGTTTACGGGATACTTATTGTAATATCAAGTCATATTTTGTCGCAAAATCGAATAGCTCTGTCTTCTCTTAGAGAGGATTTTATATCTATCGGAGTTCCAACAATCTCCATGCCCTTCATATTATCTACTTAAGGAGTTTAACAAAATAATCATCAAAAAATAAACATAAACTACGATTCGTGCTGAAAAAAGCGTGTTTCATGCGGTGAAGCGTTTTTTTGGAGGAGTTTGTGTTAGATTAAAGATGAGCAGCAAAGTCATTATATGAGAGAAAATTAACTAAAGGAGGAACAACATAATGAAAAAGTCATTTATGATTATACTTTTCATCCTGTGTATAGAACTAACACTGGTGCCGATGGTATCTACCGCAGCCAAATCTACTTCAGCCGACACGGGTTCAGTGACTCCAGCACACGAAAGACTTACTGATGGCGGATATAATATCTACTGTCGGTCAGGCGAATATGTCACTGTTGATACATATCCATCCTTACGCAGTGTGCAGCTGGCCTTTCCTGACGCTGCACATAAGGTGTTTCATGTGGAGAATAAAGGTAATAATCAAATCACTCTAAGTGTTGAGGATCCGTATAGCTCCACGGGGTACTCATATGTGGGTATAGACAGCTCCATAAAAAACGGAGTAGCCTTAAAGCTGGTTGACAGCCCATACCTTTGGAACACCTACGCCGAACACGACAGTGACCTTATCTTCAGTCTTCGTCCGCCCACAGATACTAATATGTTCGCTGGTGCTTCGGGTGGAAAAAAAGAACCGAGAACTAAAATTATTCTGTGGACAAATACCGGTATGGACGCCGCAAAGCATGGTGAGTTCAAATTTGAACCAGTAGCCAGTTCTGTTAAAACCCCAATTGCTGACGATTATTCCTTTGCTAACCTGACGCAGACGCAAGGATCGGTTACACCTGTACGGATAGAACAAAAGGAAAGCAAATCAACTGGCAAAGTAACGATTAAGTACAACGGCTCTACCACTTTACCTAAGAAGTCAGGGTCCTATAGTGTGACTTTTGATGTGGCTGCAGCACCTCCCGCATGGAAGGAGGTAAGTGGATTGACAGGCGGAACACTTGTCATTGCTCCAAAACCCTCAACTGCCAAGCCAGTTGGTCAGGTTATAAGCATGGGTGGAATTGATTGGAAAGTTTTGGATGTGCAAGACGGAAAAGCCCTCGTGCTGAGCGAGTTGATACTTGAGAGCAGGTCGTATAATGAAGATGTAACTCTCTTAAATGAATGGGTAGACAGCTCTTTGCGTGCTTACCTTAACGGTGATTTCTATAACAAAACATTCTCAAAAAAAGAGAAAAAACGTATTGTTTCCGCCACTCTAGTGAATAACATAAACCCTGAATATAGTAACTCACTAGGGACGGATACCAAAGATAAGATATTCCTGCTGAGCAAGGAAGAGGTTAGCCGTTACTTTAAGGATGAAGAGTCCAGCATAGCATATGCGAACCGTAACTCACCTGCAATATTAAAATCGAATGTAAATAGTTTTAGTGATAACTCTTACGATGGTGTATATCAGAAATATACACCGTGGCATTGGTTTTTAAGAACGCCCGCATGGAATAACGAACGAGGAGTCAGCGGTGTTGACCGTTTTGGTAAAAACACCACTTTATCCAACAATTATGATTACGGAGTACGTCCTGCAATGTGGATAAAGCTGGATGGTGGTGGTTTTAAGAAATATAAACCCCTAAGCTTCAACAAGCAGCCTAAGTTTTTTACCATGGAGGATATGGTACTGGCGATTGCCCGTGACATAATACATGAGTATAACGGCGATTGGGTGTTTAATGTCGGCTATGGTGCAAGAGGCCCTGCCGTTGAGAAAGCTGAGAGTAGTTATGACACTATTCCACCAGGGTATAGATATGAGCTATATGTCTTTAGGATGCGATGCTGGGGAGTATTATCTACGAAGAATTTTGACCCCTTAGCAAAAGTAACCTATGGACAATTTAAGGATTATTTGATTAAGACCATGGAGTGGGACAAGAAATATGGTGCTGGAGGTGCAAGCGCTTTTACGCTGACCGATAAGATCTTAGCTATTGCGGAAAAAAGAGCTGGAATCACCGACACCAGAGCTAAGGCAAAACCTGTAAAAAAGGAAATAGAACGCCTTTGCCAAGAAATCTTATATTGGCTAGCTGCCGCTAATGATGCCAACACAAAAAGAGCGCGGATAATGGATATGCCTACAAAAATTAATTATAAGGTTGGCGAGAAATTTGACATTACTGGTCTTCGTACTGTAACCGGTTCTTATGGGAAGGAAAAAAATGTCAATCATAAGCTTGCTTTTACTACATCAGGCGTAAAGCTGACTCCCGGATATAAATTTCAAACCGCCGGAAAGAAATCAATAACTGTAGCCTATGGTGACCAAACATTAATGACTTATCAAGTGATTGTGGAGTAGTAAGCGAATATTTTATTCTAGTTGACATCTCTAAATGAAGAGTTATTAACAGATTACATCTCGTTATAGTAAATTTAAAACGCTCAAATGCTATAAGTAAAGGCATAAGGGCGTTTTTTGTACCCTTAGTATGGAAGTAATTTAAAGGTAAAAAGTACAAATGGGGTCAAAATTAATTTTAAGTCTAAGGTAAACGGTTTCGCGTTTATTCTACAATTAATGCTCAGGACATAGTTATAAACAATGAAAATTGGGATTTTAACATGGTAAAACGGTTACTCAAATATATCTTGATTTTGCTAAAATAAAGTGATAGTATTAAATTGTAAAGTAAATACCAATTTAAGGGGCTTACAATATACAGTAGATTATTTATCTATTGTGTCATCACTGAGAGTGATTAGCAATTGAAAGGAGAAAGGGTATGAATAAGATCAAGAGATTGATAGCTTTGGTCGTCTGTGTATTACTAGTAGTAGCAACAGTTCCGGCTGTGGCTCAGGCAGAGGGAGATTTTACAGTTCATGTAAAAGCACCAGATGAATGGACCAGTCCTGGATTATGGGCATGGTCGGCACCAGATGGAACTAATGTATTTGCTTCTTGGCCAGGAGAGAAATTATTGGTTGATGAGAACAACAGTGGATGGTTCTATTACAATATTCCTTCTTGGGCTAACTCGGTTATCGTTAATGAAGGAGTAGACGGAGGTAAGCAAACTATAGACTTTTCTGTTGAGTCAAAGGAGATGTGGATTACTTTAACTGAAGAGGACGCTGAAGGAAAATATGATGCAGAAATTACATACGAGGCTCCAGAAGGATTTGTTGTTAGTACTTCAGAGGTAGAGCAAATGGCACCTAAAACTGGAGATAACACATATACTGTAGCGACGATTAGCTTAATAGCTGCATTAGGATTTGGTTTTTTAATGCTTAAAAGTAAAAAGAAAAATAAAGATTTATCAATGCAGTAGAGTAAATCTTGTTAGTAAGTGTTAAATTTATTATACTCATCCTTAACAAGACAAATTAGAAAATGAGGAATGTAAATCATTCCTCATTTTCTAAAAAGATCGTTATATATTAGTTATTATGGGGAGGTGCCTTGTGAAGAAAATAGGTATTGTATTATTTTTGGTTATAATTATGGCATTAGTTGGTTGTGAAAAAAAGAAAGATGGGATTAATGAGGACAAGAATGATGACAATAAAATTACCTCTTCGATAATTACAGATACCACA
>JAQVQL010000207.1 GCA_028701595.1 Herbinix sp. | reverse complement strand
TATAATATAAGGGAAAGTTAGCATTTTCGTCAACTGTTTCTATAGTTATGGCCGGTTTATAAAAATGCTCCGAAAAATAATGAACAGTATTACCACCGGAATCACCATAATCAATTTCATTTCCAGAGTCGTTAAGCTCATATTTTGTGATGTTTTTTAATCTTTTAGCTATGTAAAGCTGCCTATCATTATAGTCCTTAGTCATACTGTTACGATAATAATATATGGTTTTTCCCCTGGAATGGAAGTCCATAAAGCACTTAATACGATATTGATGAAAAACTTGTATTAGGGCCTTTGTCTCATTCTCACTGGCTGCATAATCATTAGCTCCCTTGGGCTTCCATGAGCGACATGGAAAGTTTCGATTGATATCTATTCCACGGGCGTTGAATTTCCACTCTGAATAATTTTGCTTTTTCCCTTTTAGCTTGTTCTGCAGATCAGGACGCCTTATAGACAGATGACCATATAATGATATCATATACCCGTCAGGATTTAATAGTGGAATCATTAGGATGGTATATGTCTGTAATAGCTCATATACACATTTTCCGAATATTATATTATCATATTGCTTTTCCATATTTGCCGAAGGATTACTAAGCTTCTGGTCAAATTTTTCTTTATTGCTTTTAAATTCTTCATATTGATCGGCATAAAACTCTGTAATCCTCATTAAAACTATGGGATTTATTGTCTCTCTGCCATGTACGCCACCACAAAAAAGTATATATCTTCTACCAATTCCAAGCCTAAGCATAACAATGTCACGATTGTCATGTGACTCACCAATCGTGACATTTTTAATAATAGTATTATACTTTTTTGCCAAAGCGTCTGCATCTGAGATTAAGTCCTCATATGAATACTTCTCTTGGCTAAAATCGACAATCATATTTCTGCTCCTAAAGTCGCTTCTTTTACAACCTATGTAATATCAAGCAAAGTTATGCGTAAAGCTAATAAAGGAGTCTGCTAATCTACTGTTAGCACTTACTTATTGATTTAGATTATAAAATATCTGTGCTATGGGTGAATCTTCTGATAAAATCAGGGTATTATCAGTGCCGGAAAGAGAAGCTCTTGCAGCATCTAATCCTCTGATAAAGGTATAAAATTCACTTCTTGAAGCATCAGAGTAGGCATTTGATAATACCCTCATATACTCTGCTTCTCCCTCTGCAATTGTTTTAGCTGCAGTTGTCTGGGCATTAGATATACTTATTTCGATTTCCTTATCGGTAGTGTTTCTAATCATCTGAGCTTCTGATTCACCTTCAGCGGTATAAGTAGCCGCCATCTGAGCACGTTCAGATATCATACGCTCAAATACTGCATTCTTATTGTCGCTTGGAAGATCAAGATGCTTATTCTCAACTGTAATAAGGTGTATGCCGTATTGTTCCATAGTATCACCAATATCCTCCATAAATGAAGCATTCAGTTTACCATCTCTTCCGCTTATAACCTCAATCTGTGTATTACTACTGATTACATTTTTCATTGCATTATATACTGTTGTATTGATTCGGCTCTCAGCTAGTGTAATAGATGAATTTAGTGTCTGTGCGAATTTGGTTGGGTTGGATATACTCCATAATACATAGCTGTCTGCAACCATGGTCTTCTTATCTACCGTAATTACATCCGATTGGGTCATATCATAAAACTGTATTGCCTTTGGAAGCTTATCAACTGTTTCAACAAAGGGAGTTTTAAAGGATAAGCCTGAATTTTCTATAATCCTATCAATTTTATCAAAGCGCTTTATAATGGAATATTCATTTTCTTTTGTTACAACCAATGAAGTCGATAATACAATAATAGCACCTATGAAAATAATTAAGAATAATATGCCTGCAATGCTTTTAGTTTTTTTAGCCATTAGTTACTACCTCCTTCCATTAGTGGTTCCAGTGGCAGGAGCTTATTAACCCCTGTTTCTCCGCTATCAATAATTACCTTGAGTGATGGAAGAATATCCTCCATTGCTTCATAATACATTCTTTCCTTTGTAATCATTGGATATTTCATATATTCTTCAAACATCTCATTAAATCTGGCAACCTCAGCCTGTGCTTCGTTAACTCTCTTCGTTTTGCTAGACTCAGCCTGTTGAAGTATCTTATCAACCTCTGCTAATGCTTGGGGAAGTTTTTCATTTCTATATTTATTGGCATTATTGAGTGCCGTATCCTTACCCTGTTTAGCTGTTTCAACTGATTTAAAGGCCTCCATTACTTCCTCTGTAGGAGGTTCTGAATCCTGTATTGTAATGTTAACTAACATAAGTCCTATGTCGTGCTCTAAAAGGCTAGCTAAGATTTCTTCCTTAATTTTAGACTGAATTTCATATTTACCATCTGTAATTACGCTATCAACATTATAGCCTCCGACAATACTACGGATATTACTCTGCGCGATATTCTTAAGTATTGATACAGGATCTGATGAAGCATATAGGTATTTAATGGGATCGGCAACCTTATATTCTACATAGAAATCCACGTTAACAAAATTAAAATCTTTTGTAATCATGATTGCTTCTGTTTCAACTGTTCTATTACTGCCCTCCTCATATCCGATAGGAAAGCCCTTTATTGTGGTGTCCACCCTATGAACCTTCTGTAAAATAGGTATCTTTAGGTGAAGTCCAGCCTCTGTAACGGCCTTGGCCTTGCCAAATGTTGTAACAACTGCTTGTTCCTGTTCTTTAATCGTATAAAATGAACCGAAGCCTATAATAGCTAGGATTATTAGAAGAACAATCAAAATCAAGAACTTTTTAAACTTCTTAAAAAAGCCTTTTAAATCATCTCCCGAAGGAAAATCATATACAACTTTTTCTGACATGTTACTACCTTCTTTCTATTGTTAAGTTTATTTGTTACATTGCTACTGTCTTATCTGTCCGTTACCAAAAATAATATATTTAGTGGTTGTGAGAGCCTTTAAGCCCATAGGACCTCTTGCATGTAGTTTTTGTGTGCTAATTCCTATTTCGGCACCAAAACCAAATTCATTTCCGTCGGTAAATCTTGTGGATGCATTGACATATACGGCCGCTGCATCAATTTCATTATGAAATCTCATGGCAGTTTCATAATCCTTTGTTATTATGGCCTCTGAATGCTTAGTACTATAACGGTTAATATGTGAAATAGCTTCGTCTGTACTATCCACTACCTTTAAGGAAATGATTTTATCCAAATACTCTGCATAGTAATCCTCCTCCTTTGCAGGTATACAAGCTGGACTGATAGAGCATCCTCTTTCATCTGCCCTTATCTCAACACCCTTGTCACTAAGTCTTTTATATAAAAGCGGAATAAATGCCTCACTTACCTTACTATGAATTACAAGGGATTCACAGGTATTACATACTCCTAGTCTCTGTGTCTTAGCATTATCAATTATATTAAGAGCCATATCAAAATCAGCAAATTCATCTACATATATATGACAATTCCCCGTGCCTGTCTCAATAACAGGAATACTACTATTCTCCTTAACAGAGCGGATAAGTCCTGCTCCGCCTCTGGGTATCAGAATGTCTATGTATTTATCGAGTCTCATCATTTTATTTACTGTTTCCCTTGAGGTATCTTCAATTAATAATACAGCATCCTCAGATACACCTGCTTTCTTTAAGCCTTCATGTAATGCTTCCATTATAGCTATATTTGACTTAATTGCATCGCTACCTCCACGAAGAATAACTGCATTGCCAGTCTTAAAGCATAAACCAAAGGCATCTGTTGTTACATTAGGACGAGATTCATAAATCATTCCGATTACACCTAAGGGCACTCTCTTTTCACCAATGACAAGTCCATTAGGACGAGTGTTCATAGAAAGCACCTCACCTATAGGATCTGGCAGATTTGTCAGCTCAATTAAGCCATCGGCCATGGCCTTAATTCTTGCGGGATTAAGCATAAGCCTGTCTATTAATGATTCCTTAACGCCGTTATCTCTCGAAAGGCTGACATCCTCCTTGTTGACCGCTAGAATGCTCTCCTGCCTATCAATAAGAGCCTTGGCGCAGGATTTCAGTGCATTATTTTTGTCCTCTTGAAGCATCAGAGCTAATTTTGTCGAAGCCGACTTAGCACGGCTACCAATACTCTCTAAATAATCCATGTGTTCCTCCTTTCTGATATATTCATTCCTTACAGATTATTATTCTATCGGGAGTTACGATAAAATCTACCGGAACATCATATATACCTACAGTTAATTTATTAGCTATTTGAAAATCATATGCTAAGGCCACTTTATTCCATTCATCACCGGCAAACTTGCCAAGATAACGGTCATAATATCCTGCACCATAGCCTATTCTGTTACCCTTTGTATCAAATACAAGTCCCGGAAGAAGCATAAGTTTATTATTGTCAGACATAGAAGATACATATTTATCCCTAGTGTCACTATCAGGCTCTAATATACCATAATTACTTCTTATAAGGTTATCAATGCCTTGAAT
>JAQVQL010000206.1 GCA_028701595.1 Herbinix sp. | reverse complement strand
TAAAAGGCTATTTATGTTTATAAAGAATGCTAATGAATCCGGAGCAGCAAATATCACTAACGTAACCTTTTGGGGACTCTCTGATGACATATCCTGGCTTAACAAACCTAGCCAGCCTAGTTATCCTTTGCTTTTTGATAATTATCTACTTCAAAAGCCGGCATTTTGGGGAGCTATTCAAAGTCCTGATATCCCATTGTACTAGGACTATATTGAATATTATAAAACATTATACAAGGAGATACTAGAATGAAAAATCGAATTATCAAAGAAATAATCAGCTGGCTTTTAATATTTGCTGTTGCTATAACTTTGGCATTATTAATCAACAAATTTGTATTCTTTCAAGTAGAGGTACCATCAGGCTCGATGGAAAACACCATTATGACAGGAGATAAAGTATTTACATTTCGCTTGTCTTATATATTTAATGATCCCAAGAAGGGGGATATTGTAGTGTTTCCTTATCCTGATAATGAGAAGGTTGATTATATCAAGAGAATTATTGGTGTTGGTGGAGATAAAATAGAAATTAAAGACGGTGAATTGTATATTAATGATGAAAAGATGAATGAGGACTATCTTTTAGAACCTATGAGAAAGCATGACTTCGGTCCTGTTAACGTACCTGAGGGATATTATTTTATGATGGGAGACAACAGAAATGCCTCAGAGGATGCAAGGGTATGGGAGAACAAGTTCGTAGACGGAGACAAGATTAAAGGAAAGGCTATATTCAAGCGGCCAGATTTTTCTTGGTTGAATAAGTAAAAGGGGCGGTCGTAATGACCGCCTCTTTCTTAATCCATCTTTAAATAGTCTTCGTTTATTTTTAATACCTTCTCTATAGCTTGTTTACCAGGTGCGCCTATGGTGTTTCTTTTGTTTACACAGGTTGTAAGACTAATAGCCTCATAAATATCATCGTCAAATACAGGGCTTATAGTTCGGTAATCCTCTAGGCTTAAATCATCTAGAGATTTACCCTTATCAATGCATGTTAAGACCAGTTTTCCTATAATACCATGAGCATCTCTGAATGCTACTCCCTTATTCACAAGATAGTCTGCCGCATCAGTGGCATTGATAAAGCCTTTAGTTGCACTATCCTCCATGATATTCTTATTGAATTTCATGGTTGCCAGCATTTCATTAGATAAGGCAAGACAGCTAGCTACAGTGTCTATGGCATCAAAGGTAAGCTCCTTATCCTCCTGCATATCCTTATTGTATGCTAGTGGAAGTCCTTTCATAGTCGTAAGTAAGGATATCAATGCACCGTATACTCTGCCGGTTTTTCCTCTAACAAGCTCGGCTATGTCTGGGTTCTTCTTCTGTGGCATAATGGAGGAGCCTGTGGAATAGGAATCATCCAGTTCAATAAACCGGTATTCATTACTGTTCCATATTATGACTTCCTCGCTTAGACGACTTAAATGCATCATTATGGTAGATAAAGCAGAAAGTAGCTCAATCAAATAATCTCTATCAGACACACCATCCATGCTATTAAGGCTCGGACCGTCAAAGCCTAACAAAACAGCGCTATACTCTCTATCCAGTGGATAGGTAGTACCTGCCAGTGCTCCTGAGCCTAATGGTGATGTATTCATTCGCTTTTTGATGTCAGATAGGCGAGAGCGATCTCTTTTAAACATTTCAAAGTAAGCACCCATATGGTGTGAGAGTGTAACGGGCTGTGCCTTTTGAAGGTGTGTGAATCCCGGCATATAAGTCTGAGTATTAGCCTTCATAATCTCATGAAATGTAAGAAGAAAGGATTTGATTAGATCATCAAGTATATTTATCTCATCTTTTATGTATAGCTTCATATCAAGAGCAACCTGATCATTTCGGCTGCGTCCTGTATGGAGCTTTTTTCCCGTTTCTCCGATTCTCATTATTAATTGCGATTCAACAAAACTATGAATATCTTCGTATTCCTGTGTGATTTCAAGGGTATCGTCTATAATCTCATTCATTATATCTGAAAGTTCTTTTATTATAAGATCTTTTTCATCCTCTGATATAATTTGCTGCTTTCCCAGCATAGTGGCATGGGCAATGCTACCCTCTATATCCTGACGAAAGAGTCTTTTATCAAAGGATATGGATGCATTAAAATTATGAACAAGTTTATTTGTTTCCTTTGTAAATCGTCCGCCCCAAAGCTTCATGTTATTACTCCTCTTTAATTCGAATTTTATAATCAGTACTTATATTTTGAGATAACTTACTGTTATCTAGCTATATGCTATATTAACTTAATTTTATTAATTATGCAAGAGTAAATTAATAAATATACATATAACAATAAAATAAAGTATAAATATACAATAAGATATAATGAGCTTTACTTCTTACAAGGAGTACAGTTTTTCATACTTATCCTTTAGATATTTAATATAATAGTCAACATTTAGCTCTTCTCCTGTAACATCCATAAGAATTTGGTTTGTGTTCTTTGTTGCTCCGTATTTGTGTACAGAATCTCTAAGAAACTCACGTATGGGTGTTATATTGCCTTCTTTCAAGTAATCCTCTACAGACATTACATCGTTAATTTTGGCATAAAGCTGAGATGCGATAGCTGAACCTATGGCATATGAAGGGAAATATCCGAATTCACCAAAGGACCAATGAATATCTTGCAGGATACCTTCTGCATCATTAGCGGGAGTTAGGCCAATATATTCTTGATATTTTTTATTCCAAAGCTCAGGTAGCTTGTCTACATCTGCTTCACCGGCAAAAATTGCTTTTTCAATCTCATATCTTATAATAATATGAAGTGAATAGGAAAGTTCATCAGCCTCGGTACGAATAAGACTTGGCTCGGCCTTATTGACTCCCTTTATAAACTGCTCAAGGCTTATATTCTTCAAATTCTCAGGGTAGGTTTCAACTAATTTTGAGTATATAGGTGTCCAAAAGGCTTCACTTCGACCTATAATATTCTCAAAAAATCTGGATTGAGATTCATGCATACCCATTGAAGTACCGCCTCCAACTGGTGTTTGTGTTAGAGAATCATCAATATTCATTTCATATAGGGCATGGCCTGTTTCATGAATTGCTGAGAACATAGCGCTTTCTAAATTATTTTTGTTGAACTCATTAGTGATACGGACATCATGATTGTGAAGATTTAGAGTAAAGGGATGGGCACTTTCTGCTATAACACCTCTATTGAAATCAAAGCCCAAATAACCGCTGAGATATTTGTTAAATTCTCTTTGCTTATCTATATCATATTCTAAGAGATTATAATTTTTATCAATTGTATCTATTTTTTTGGATACCTGATGTAATAAGGGAATAATTTCATGCTTTATCTTGTCAAAGAATATATCAAGATCCTTTATGCCGAAGCATTCATCGAAATCACCTAGAAGAATATCGTAAGGCTCTTGGCCTTTCTTTACACGGTATCCTGCAAATTTATTTTTATACTCTATGATCTTCTTTAGATATGGAGCAAAGTGCTCATAATTATTATCCTTCTTCGCTTTGGACCAGGCTCTGTTAGCTACTATAGTAAGCTCATTATATTTCCTGTATTCTTCAGGTGGAATACTTTCAAGCTGTTCATAGGTCTTGTCAAGCTCTTTAATTATAGCTTTTTCCTTATCAGTAAGTTCCCCCTGTTCCTTATCCTCCTTAAGTTTTTTGATAAGCTTTCTTACATCATCATTTATTAGACATTTCATATATTCATCCGATAGAATTCCTACAACTTTTGAGGTGTACTGTGCTGCCTCAAAGGGTGCAATAGTCTGGTCATCCCATTCAAATAAGCTTCTTGCTGTTTCTAATGCCATAGCTTTATCAAGGTATGGCTGTAGAGTATCAAAAATTTTACTCATAATAATTACCTAATACACCCATATACATATATTCAATATGCATGAAATGAAATGTATTTTATCCTTTCTTTATAATCAACATTAAAAATAGTATATCAATATTTATAATTCATAGCAAACCATTATTTACTATAAAACCTGATAATTAACATAAAATTAACTTGTTCAAAGATGCATTGTTATGTACAATTAATGTGATGTAAATCACATACACTACTTTAATTTTATTGTAACATAAAGAGGTATAGTTACCATTATTTTGTAGATAATAGAAAAGATGATTGTATTAATGCTAGAGCATTGAAAATATTAAGCAACTAATATATGAAAGGATGGATTAAACATATGAATAATATGAGGATTGAGAAAATTATCGGACGTGAGATACTAGACTCTAGAGGAAATCCTACTGTGGAAGCGGAGGTAATATTAGCAGACGGTAGTATGGGTAGAGCAGCGGTTCCTTCAGGAGCATCAACAGGAGCTTTTGAAGCAGTTGAGCTAAGGGACGGAGATAAGAGTAGATATCTTGGTAACGGTGTTAAAAAGGCCGTAGAGAACATAAATACAACTCTTGCATCAGCCCTAAAGGGAATGGATGCCAGTAATCAAATTGAATTGGATGCTACAATGATTAAACTTGATGGAACACACAACAAGGGAAAGCTT
>JAQVQL010000205.1 GCA_028701595.1 Herbinix sp. | reverse complement strand
TAAAGTGACCATTGATATTCTTCTTCCCCTAGGATATCTTTCTGAGGAGCTGGTTAATGAGCTAAAGCTATTAGAACCCTTTGGTAATGGAAATGAAAAGCCATTGTTCGCTGAGCGGGATTTAACAATAAAATCTGTCCTTGTAATCGGTAAGAATTCAAAGGGCATAAGGCTACGGGTTAAAAATTCCTATGGCAAGGAAATGGATGCTTTATACTTTGGGGACGTGGAAGGCTTCTTTACATACATAAGTGATACCTATGGTGAGAAAGAAGCTGAGCGTCTAAAGACAGGAAGAGGAACTAACGTTAAGCTTACAGTTACATATTATCCGAACATCAATGAATATAACGGATATAAAAACCTACAGCTAATGATTCAAAATTATAGATAAGAGATATATTATGAAAGTAAATGGAAGTATAGGGGAGGAGCAAGCAAATAAATCATCAGTTTGTGGAAATAAATGTATAAAACGTTAAGTTTAGAGCATTTTATTGTATAATAATCAATAAAGCTTTGCGTAGAATTGTTGTAAGTGATATAATATCCACGATAAGCATTTGAGCTATTAATCTGCTTATACAAGATATAAAAAAGGGCTGAAGGTCAAGATTTGGTCCAAGAGAAAGGTTTGGGTGTGTAATGAAAAAATTAGACGATTATGTAAGAAGTATACCGGATTTTCCCGAGCCCGGGATTATGTTTCGAGATGTGACAACAGTGTTGCAGAATAAAGATGGACTGAAGCTTGCGATAGATCAAATGCAGGATTTAATTAAGGACTTAGACTTTGACCTAATAGTAGGTCCTGAATCTAGAGGATTTATCTTTGGAGTACCTATTGCCTATAATTTGAACAAAGCATTTATTCCTATTAGGAAAGAAGGTAAATTACCTTGCGAAACTATTTCAATGGATTATGAACTGGAGTATGGCAAGGCTACTATAGAGATTCATAAGGATGCAATTAAGCCCGGACAAAGGGTGGTTATAGTTGATGATTTGATTGCAACCGGAGGTACTATCGAAGCAATTACCAAGCTCATAGAGATGCTTGGAGGAGAAGTAGTAAAGATTATTTTCCTGATGGAATTAAAAGGCCTTAATGGCAGAAGAAAACTATCGGGTTATGATGTAGAAGCCGTAATTCAATATGAAGGTAAATAAATAAGATATATTAGAAAATGGTGATTACTGTGAATATGGATGATATTATGAATCAGGGTATTTTAAATAGGCCGGCAGCCACTTCGGTGCCAGCTGATTTTACTTCGCCCGAACAACTGTATAAGAAGTTGATTGATAAGGTTATATCCTACCATCCGTCCGCAGATATTTCCATGATTGAAAAGGCATATAACCTGGCAATGTCAGCCCATAAAGATCAGCTAAGAAAATCAGGAGAGTCTTATATTGTACACCCATTGTGTGTAGCTAATATACTGGCAGAACTGGAGCTTGATAAGGAAAGTATCGTGGCGGGAATTCTACATGATGTAGTCGAAGACACTGATATTACTACTTCACAGGTTTCAGAGATGTTCTCTGAGGAAATAGCACTTCTTGTGGATGGTGTTACTAAGCTGACACAGCTTAAGTATTCTAAGGATAAAGTGGAGGTTCAGGCTGAAAATCTTAGAAAGATGTTCTTGGCTATGGCCAAGGATATCCGTGTTATCCTAATAAAGCTGGCGGACAGACTCCATAATATGCGTACGCTTAAGTATATGACCGATATTAAGCAAAAAGAAATTGCCAGAGAGACTATGGATATCTATGCTCCGATTGCCCAGAGACTTGGTATATCAAAGATTAAGGTGGAGCTTGATGACTTATCCTTAAAGTATCTTGAGCCTGAAATATATAAAGAGCTGGCCGAAAAGATATCCTCAAAGAGGAGTGAACGGCAGGCTTATATTGATAGTATCGTTGATGAAGTCAGATCCCATATCGATGATTCGCAAATACCAGCTAAGATAGATGGTAGGATTAAGCATTTCTTCAGCATATATAAGAAGATGGTAAATCAGAACAAGACATTAGATCAGATTTACGATTTATTTGCAGTACGAATTGTTGTAGACTCTTTAAAGGATTGCTATGCGGCATTAGGTGTAATACATGAGATGTATAAGCCGATACCCGGTAGATTTAAGGATTATATTGCAATGCCAAAACCCAATATGTATCAGTCTCTTCATACAACCCTAATTGGACCTGAGGGACAACCCTTTGAGGTTCAGATAAGAACCTATGATATGCACAGAACCGCTGAATATGGTATCGCCGCCCATTGGAAGTATAAGGAGGGTACTGACGGAAAAGGAACCTCTAATGCCGAAGAGGAGAAGCTGACATGGCTACGTCAGGTTCTTGAATGGCAGAGGGATTTATCCGATAATAATGAATTTTTAAGCTTACTTAAAAATGATTTTGATTTATTTTCAGACAGTGTATATGCATTTACTCCTACGGGAGATGTAAAGACATTACCTACAGGGTCGAATACCATTGATTTTGCATACAGTATTCACAGTGCTGTTGGTAACAAAATGGTAGGAGCAAGGGTTAACGGAAGGCTTGTACCGATTGATTATGTTATTCAAAACGGTGATCGTGTTGAGATTATGACATCACAGAACTCTAAAGGACCCAGTCGTGACTGGCTGTCCATTGTTAAGAGTACCCAAGCGAAGAACAAGATTAATCAATGGTTTAAATCGATATTAAAGGATGATAATATAAATAGAGGTAAGGAATTAGTTTCTAGCTACTGTAAGCAAAAGAGCATCACGCTCAGTGATTTATTGAAGCCTGATTTTACTCGTATAATAATGAGAAAATATGGCTTTAAGGACTGGGATTCTATACTTGCTGCCGTAGGTCATGGAGGCCTAAAGGAAAGCCAGGTTGTTAATAGACTTTATGAGGAATATCGTAAGAAGAATAAGCTGGATATAACTGATGAGAATGTTCTTGAGAACATCGCTGATAACAAGGAGCATAGACTTACTGACAAAAAATCTAAGAGCGGTATTGTTGTTAAAGGAATTCATGATTTGGCAGTACGTTTTACAAAATGCTGTAGTCCTGTTCCTGGCGATGAAATAATCGGATTTGTTACAAGAGGAAGAGGGGTATCCATCCATCGAACTGATTGTATCAATATTATAAATTTACCTGAGGATGACAGAGTACGACTTATAGATGCCGAATGGGATGTACAGGACGGGAAAGCTACAGGAGTATATCCTGCCGAAATTAAAATCTATGCAAATAACAGAACCGGTGTCCTTGTAGACATATCAAGAGTATTGACTGAGAATGAAATAGATGTGACATCGATGAATGTAAGAACAAGCAAACAAGGTACAGCATCCATCAGCATTGGATTTGAAATTAACGGAGTTGAGCAGCTTAATGAGATTATTTCAAAAATTCGCAATGTGGAAAGCGTATTGGATATTGAACGAACTGCCGGTTGATGTTAGAAAGAGGTTGTATAGTGAGAACAATTCATGTAAAGACACTTGTACTGGGAATGGTGCATAGTAATTGCTATATTGTTAAGAGCCCAAATTCACAGGAAGTTGTTGTGATCGATCCCGGTGCTAATGAGAACACAATAGATAAATATCTAAAAGAAAATGACCTGGAGTGTAAGTCGATATTCCTTACTCACGGTCATTTTGACCATATAACAGCGGCACCAGGGCTTAAGGCATTAACTAATGCCCCTGTATATGCCCACGAGGCTGAAGTAAAATTAATAAATGACCCTGAGCTGAATGCATCAGCTTACATGGGTGATGAGATAAGCGTCAACCCTGATATGAGGCTAAGGGATAATGAAGAACTTCAAATCGCAGGATTAACTTGGCGTGTAATATATACACCAGGTCATACAGAAGGAGGAGTCTGCTACTATCTGCTAGATCATGGTATTATCTTCAGCGGTGATACCCTTTTTTATGAGAGCATCGGAAGGACTGATTTTCCTACAGGTAATCACAAAATGCTGATAGAATCAATTCAAAATCAGCTCATGGTTCTTTCTGATGATATAGAGGTTTATCCCGGACATGGAAGACCGACGACTATCGGCCACGAGAGGACTAGCAATCCTTATCTATAAAGGAGTAGCGATGATTGAAATAATATTATCAGATATGGCATATGAGAATGATGTCCGTCCTCTTGTAAAAGCATTTTATCCTGAGGAAGAATCTAATATAAGCACCATAAGAATTGATTTTGGAATTGACAAAGTGAGTATTAATATAAAAGAAAATAATGGTGAAAGCCATAATTCTTACATCTCTACACCGAGCTCTATAGATGAAAAGGCAGCTTATAAGAATTCCATGAATCGCTTGCTGTATAGTATGCTTTCTGACATAAGTAAAAGGGAGCTGCCCTGGGGTATATTAACAGGTATCAGACCCACAAAGCTCGTATATGAAATGCTTGAGAAGGGCGTGGATGAACATGGGATATATGGGAGGATGGAAGATGAATATCTCTGCTCCAAGGAT
>JAQVQL010000204.1 GCA_028701595.1 Herbinix sp. | reverse complement strand
ATACTGGATCTAGATGTAAGAATCGCTGCGACAGGGATGCATCTATCGCCGGAATTTGGATTAACCTACCGCGAAATTGAAGAGGATAATTTTATTATCGACCGCAAGATTGATATTCAACTAGACTCGGATTCCCACGTCTCAGTATCAAGGTCTATGGGACTTGCCCTGATAGAATTCGCAAAATATTTTGAAGAGATTAAGCCAGATATGCTTCTTGTGTTAGGGGATCGATATGAAACCTTGGCTGTATGCTGTGCTGCCATGAATGCAAGAATTCCAATTGCTCATCTATACGGTGGTGAGACTACAGAGGGAGCCATAGACGAAAGCATAAGACATGCAATTACCAAGATGAGCTATCTTCATTTTACTAGCACCGAGGAGTATAGGAATCGAGTTATTCAATTAGGAGAGGAACCAGATAGAGTATATATGGTTGGTGCAATTGGTATTGAGAATATCATAAATATGAAGGCTATGACACTTAAGGAGCTTGAAGAATTCGTAGGAATGTCATTAGCTGATCCATTTGCCGTGGTAACATTTCATCCAGTAACCTTGGAAAACGACTCTGTTAGGGAGCAATTTGCTTCATTGCTTATGGCCTGTGACAATCATAAAGAGTTAAGATATATCTTTACAAAATCAAATTCTGATGTTCATGGAAGAACTATAAATACTATGATAGATGATTATGCTAAAAAGCATAAAAATGTGGTAGCTGTCACCTCTCTGGGCATGGAACGTTATCTAAGTGCACTCGGCTATGCGAGCTTAGTAATCGGTAATTCATCAAGCGGGCTTATAGAAGCTCCATCATTTCATATTCCGACGGTTAATATCGGAGACAGGCAAAAGGGGAGAATAATGGCTAAATCTGTAATATCCTGTGAGCCGAACCCTATAGAGATTACAAAAGCAATCACCAAAGCATTAAGTGAAGAGTTTCGCCTAAGAATATCAGATACTAAAAACCCCTATGGTAATGGTATTACATCAGATAAAGTAATTGAAACTATAAAAGATTATCTGTTCGTAAGAGAGATAAATCTTAAAAAGAGCTTTTATAATATAGATATATAGAAAAAATAAGCCATAATAGAGAGTCTCATGAAAGGCGTGCTATCAGTATGGAAAAAGTAAGAAATCTTGCTATTATTCCAGCAAGAAGCGGATCCAAAGGCTTAAAGGATAAGAATATAAAGTCGCTTCATGGGAAACCTCTTATTGCCTATACCATTGAAGCTGCTTTGGAAGCCGAGATATTTGATGAGGTGTATGTATCAACTGATTCTGAAAAATATGCCGAGATTGCCAAGCAGCATGGTGCTTCTGTGCCTTTTCTTCGATCGACGTATAACGCTGGTGATACATCATCCTCTTGGGATGTCGTGGAAGAAGCTATGTTGGGCTATCTTCAGCAGATGGGTAGAACATTTGATACAGTCACCCTACTACAACCAACAACTCCTCTTAGAACAGCAGAGGATATTATACATTCCTATGAACTATATAATAGCAAGAAAGCTGATGTAGTTATAAGTGTATGTGAGGTAGATCATTCCCCTTTATGGACTAATACATTAACCTCGGATTTATCCCTAAATAAGTTTATTAAGAAGGAAATACGTGAATTACCCAGACAGAAGCTTAATCCCTACTATCGCATTAATGGTGCCATCTATATGATTAATGTGGAGTATTTTCAGAAACATGGTGCTAATGGTCTTTATGAGGAGAACTCATATGCATATATAATGGATAGAAAACGCTCAATTGATATAGATACCGAGGATGATTTTTTACTGGCAGATTATTATATGAGGCTATTAACACTAGAAAATAATTAATAAAGATAAATGTATTTTTAGATAAATAGGAAAGAGGACAAATATGATATCCATCTGTATGATTGTAAAGAATGAAGAAAACATATTGGAAGATTGTTTGAAGCAATTATATCCTATTGGATATGAGATAGTTATAATTGATACAGGTTCTATAGATGGAACCAGAGAAATTGCTAGCAGGTACACAGATAAGGTATACAATTATTCTTGGAATAATGATTTTGCTGCAGCAAGAAACTTTGCCATAAGCAAGGCTAGCAATGAATATATAATGATGATTGATGGTGATGAGATAGTAGTATCCTGTGATAAAGCAGGGCTGGAGGATACGATTCACAAACATCCCGACGGGATAGGCAGACTATTGGTTATCAGCAACTATACCAGAAATGGGGAAAGCTATCAAACGAATAGCAGAATAAGCCGCTTATTCTCAAAAGAGCTATATCATTATGAAGGGCGTATTCATGAGCAACTAGAGGCTAATGAGACAGTTACAACTGGAACAGTTTATGATGCTCCTTTACATATACATCATGGAGGGTATGAGGGGGATATTGAAAGCAGGCTTAAAAAGACAGAGCGTAATATAAACCTGTTACTGGAAGAGCTGGCTGATAAAGGCGACGATCCTTATATTCTATATCAATTAGGAAAGTCATTTTATATGCGTGAGGACTATCTGACCTCCTGTGAGTGGTTTGGAAAAGCCCTGTACTTTGATCTGGATCCAAGACTCGATTATGTTCAGGATATGGTGGAAAGCTACGGCTATGCTCTTCTTAACTGTGAGCAGTATGAAACAGCTATGGGACTATTAGGAGTATATGATGATTTTGCGGTAAATGCGGACTTTGTGTATCTGATAGGATTAATTTACATGAATAATGCAATGTTTACAGAATCAATCGCTGAGTTTATTAAGGCGACTAAGATGTCGATATATAAGATGGATGGAGTAAACAGCTACCGAGCATATTATAATATTGGGGTAATATATGAATGCCTTGGACAAGCTGATAAAGCGAAAGCATATTATAGTAAATGCGGGGGATATAGTCTTGCTATAAGTAGAATACAGGAAATTCAAAAATTATAAAATAAACATATAATATGCAATAGTGATGATGCAATTAATATATGTTTAACTAAAATGTAAAACCAAATATTCTATTTGATAAACATAATAAGTAGTAGTGATATGAAATTTAATTTATTATAAAATTGATGTAAAAAATAAGGAAGGTAAAACTATATGATAACAGCATTAATATTTGCAGGTGGAACTGGGCAACGAATGAATTCGCGAGCAAAACCAAAACAATTTTTAGAGATGCATGGAAAGCCAATTATCATCTATACTTTGGAATGTTTTGAATACCATGAAGAGATAGATGAGATTGTTGTTGTTTGCTTAAAAAGCTGGATTAATGAATTAAAAGGCCTTTTACATAGATATGAAATTACAAAAGTTAAAAAGATTGTTCCTGGGGGTGAAACAGGGCATGATTCTATTTATAATGGGCTTAATTCGATGAAGGAAACTTCAAAATCCGATGATATTGTACTGATTCATGATGGAGTCAGACCTTTAATAACTGAAGAATTGATATCAGAAAACATTAGAGCTGTTAAGGAGTTTGGCAATGCTATTACTGTGGAACCAGCAAGGGAAAGCATTGTTCAGAGTGTTGATGGAAAACATATTCAATCTGTTCCAAACAGAGATTATATGTATGTAGCAAAAGCACCACAATCATTTTGTTATGGTGAGGTAATTAATGCATATGAAAAAGCCCAGAAAGATGGTTATAAAACCATAGACACTGCACACTTGTACAGCTTGTATAGATTACCTATGCATATGATAATGAGTACAAAGAACAATATGAAGATAACGGATTCAGCAGATTACTACATGTTTCGCGCTTTATTTGAAGCCACTGAAAATCAACAGATATTTGGAATATAGATGCTTAAGGAATGGTGATTATATGCGTAGATATAAGAAAAGTCAAATAATTGAGATTATTAAAGCATTAGGATATGTAAATGAATTAATACTTGATAATAAAGAGAAAATCAATTCTTCAGAATTAGTCTCTATCTTAACCGATTGTCAGCAGAAGGCTTTAGAAGTAGGGAATTTTATTGAATCAGAGGTCAAAGAAAATTTATCAACAGTACATTTACTAGAAGATTATTGCGAATTATTGTATCAGATAAGCATAAACCACACACAAAGAAGACAACTTTGTAAAAAGACTAGAATAGTTATAAATAATATAGCTAAAAGCATAAGAAAAGATATACCTGATTCAAATAAAGTCATAGTATTTCTTCCATATATGGTATCTATGTGGGATAGTCTTGAAAGCGTATGGATGGCTGCAAAAGAAGATAAAGATTGCGAGTGTTATGTAATTCCGATACCATATTATGACAAGAATCCTGATGGAAGTTTAGGAGAAATGCATTATGAAGGAAATGACTATCCGGATTACGTGAACATTGTACAATGGCAAGAATATAATATGACGGAACAACATCCAGATATTATTTATATCCATAATCCTTACGATGATTATAATCATGTAACAACAATTCATCCAAATTATTATGCGAAAAAATTGAAAAAGTGCACCGACATGTTAGTTTATATTCCTTATTTTGTATCCTCATTCGATAATGTACCAGCTCATTTTTGTGTGCTGCCGG
>JAQVQL010000021.1 GCA_028701595.1 Herbinix sp. | reverse complement strand
CATTTTTAATAGTTTTTCTGTAAGGTAAGGGTGACATCATTTATTATGCTGATTCAGTACTAATGATTTTGACTAGTGTGACGATTTGAGAGAATAACGCTATTATTTAAACTGACGAATGGAGTATCGAATAAAGTGACGTTCTATACGATGTGAGAACCGCCTGAAGAACGGAACGAAGAACTGTAAGCACTCGCCTACATTCAAAGAGGATGTCCTGCATGAAGTGATAATGACTGCTATAAACAGTGTCTTGGAAAATCGCGGCGAGTTTGTAGGTGCCTTTCGCGAGAACGTAATAAGAGTCATCGGCAGCTATTCTACCAAAAATATACTCACCGAATATGACGGGCAGATCGAAAAGCTGCAGGCTGAGATGCTGGCCTTGATAGAGGAAAACGCTAAGCAAGGCTCTATCACCGAGGATTTTGACGAGCAGTACCATAGGATAGCAGAACAGATTAACGACCTGAAGCAGAAAAAACTGGAGCTGGCGCGGGAACAGAAAATGGCGGCAAATTTTCAGCAAAGAGTTGAGGACATGGATGCCTGCCTGAAGAAAACTACCTGCGAGGTCAGGGAGTTTGACAATGACTTGATAAAGAGGCTTCTGCAAAGCATCAAGGCCGTCAAGGACGATCTGATAGAGATCCAATTCAAATCCGGAATTGTGATGAATCAGCGGGTTTCATATTTTGATTAACACATGGCAGGGACGCCTAAAAAGGTCATTCCTGTTCTTTTATTAAAAAACACAGGAGGGAATGGAACATGCTAAATGAACGAAATAAGGTTGAGCGACTTAAGGAAATGTATCCTAAAGGAACCCGCATCCGATTAGCTGCAATGTCCGGAGAACTGGATATGCCTCCAGGATTGATGGGGACAGTGGATTTTGTAGATGACATTGGTCAGCTTCAAATGGCCTGGGACAATGGCAGAACCCTTGCTCTTGTTCTCGGTGAGGATAGCTTCTCTGCTGTCTCACAGCCAGAGCCGATACAGGCACGGACAGAGAAGCCGGATGCTCCGCTCATCGGAGCCAACGGAAACATCTTCAATTTGGCGGGGATTGCCTCACGTACATTAAAAGCGGCAGGCATGCGGGAGCAGGCTAACCAAATGTATCAGAGGATCACTGCTTCCGTTAGCTACGAGGAAGCACTGAATATCATCGGTGAATACGTCAATTTCACTGAGGCAGATCAGCCGGAGCAATCGAGTGGTGTGGACGAGCAATATGGCATGAAAATGGAGTGAGGGTGTGAATAGGTGATAAACCAGAGGGGTTCATACTTTAATCAACACAAGGCAGGAAAGATGAAAGATTGATAAAGTTATACTTGCATTGCTTCGCAGTTGCGAATATAATTATCTTGTATAAATGTATTCTTTAGGAGTCGATGCTATGGAATTTATGACAGCTAAAGAAGCTGCGGAAAAATGGGGAATTACTCCTCGGCGTGTGCAAGTCCTATGTGCAGAAGGTCGTATACCTGGTGCCTGGCGATTAGGTAATGCATGGGCAATACCCATAAATTCTGAAAAGCCTCGTGATGGACGTACACTGCAAAATAGTATAGATAAAGGAGGGGAAATTGTCTGATGCGTTCAATTGAAATTTGTGCCGGTGCTGGCGGTCAAGCGTTAGGATTAGAACAGGCTGGATTTAATCATGTTGTTTTAGTGGAAATAGAAAAGGCAGCTTGTGAAACCTTAAGGACAAACCGCCCCAAATGGAATGTATTAGAAGGCGATGTTCGAGAGTTTAAAGCAAACGATTATGAAAATATAGATTTGGTTGCAGGAGGTGTCCCCTGTCCTCCGTTTTCTGTTGCGGGCAAGCAATTAGGCAATGAGGATGACCGAGACTTATTCCCGGAGGCTCTCCGAATTGTGCGAGAATGTAATCCCAAAGCAGTGATGCTGGAAAATGTTCGTGGACTATTTGCTCCTAAATTCAGTGATTATCGTAATCATATAAAGGAACAATTAGAATCGATGGGCTACATATGCTTCTGGGAATTGGTGCAGGCAAATCACTACGGTGTTCCTCAGTTAAGGCCAAGAACCATACTCGTCGCACTAAAAGAGAAATATGCAGGTTACTTTACATGGCCTTTAGGTGTCGTTGCTCCACCCCCTACTGTAGGGCAGGCACTTTATCAGGAGATGGCCAGTAATGGATGGGAAGGTGCAAGGGGATGGGCTGAACGTGCAAATGACATTGCGCCTACCATTGTTGGAGGAAGTAAAAAGCATGGAGGCGCGGATTTAGGACCTACTCGATCTAAACTTGCCTGGTCTAAACTCGGTGTAAATGGCCATGGGCTTGATGAGATGCCTCCTCCAAAAGGATTCACAGGTATGCCCAAATTAACAGTGAAAATGGCAGCCTTAATTCAGGGGTTCCCTACCGATTGGTTTTTTGTCGGAAAGAAAACGCCTGCATACCGACAAGTTGGGAATGCGTTCCCTCCGCCTGTTGCTAAAGCAATAGGTAAAGCTATAAAGAAAGCTCTATTGCAAGGTGACAAAGAAATTAATTTGGAGGAATATGTATATGAAGAATCCCGGAGCGCGCGATAAACTGCGTAAGTTTTTATTAGATCATCTTGGCGAGGTATTAGATTCGGATACATTAAGAGAAGTTGCTGGAATCAGCGAATGGGCTCGTCGTATTCGTGAGCTTCGCAACGAAGAAGGCTATCAAATATTAACTCATCACGACCGTTCTGATCTTAAACCTGGTCAATATATTCTTGAAAACCCTAAACCACAGCCAGCATTTGCAAGGGAAATCAGTAAAGAAACCCGTGCTTATGTGCTTGATCGTAATGGTTTTACCTGCCAGATGTGTGGAGCTGTTGCAGGTGAACCTCATCCATATGACCCAACGAGAAAAACCCGGTTACATATCGGACATATAATTGACAAAAGCATGGGCGGGACTGACGATCCCGCTAATCTTCGTGCTATTTGCAGTGTTTGCAATGAAGGTGCCTCTAATTTGACATTGGACAGGCCTTCTTATGAGAAATTGCTGATACAAATCAGGAGAGCGACAGGTGCCGATCAGATTAGAGCATTGGAATGGTTGGTGAAAAAGTTCCCTGATCAGACACAAAGGTTGGTAAAGAATGAAAATGATGGTTAATGAAAAGGGGGTATAGTCATGCCAAAGTATTTGGATATTTTTGCAGGTGCAGGTGGGTTATCCGAAGGCTTTATGAGAGCTGGCTATACTCCTATTGCGCATATTGAAATGGATGAAGCAGCCTGCTACACTTTAAAAACCCGCCTTGCCTATAAGTGGCTTGCTGCAAATGGGCGAGATGCTATATATACTGAATATCTGAACCAAGAAATTACGCGTGCTGAGTTCTATCAGGCAGTTCCGCAAGAAGTATTGGAATCTGTGTTAAACTATGAAATTTCGGAGAATAACTTATCGGAAATTTTTGCTGATATAGATCGTTTATTGGGTGATGAACCCCTTGACCTAATCGTTGGAGGGCCGCCATGCCAAGCATACTCTCTTGTGGGGAGAGCTCGCGATGAAAAAAGCATGGTTGGTGACAAAAGGAATTATTTGTACATTCTATATGCGGAATTCTTGAAGAAGTATCAACCGCAATACTTTGTTTTTGAAAATGTCTTGGGACTGCTGTCCGCCAAAGATACAGATGGGAGACTGCATTTTGACAAAATGCGTCTGCTTTTCAAGGAATGCGGATACTCTACTGAATACAAAATCCTGAACGCTAAAGATTATGGCGTATTGCAAAATAGGAAGCGTATTATTCTATTAGGGAAACGGGGAGAATGCACTAATTTCTATCCTGAAATTCCAATTGTAGAACATACATATGTAGTTAAAGAAATTTTTTCTGATCTGCCTACTTTAAAAGCTGGAAGCGGAACGACTACGCCAGTAGAAACTTTACCATATATCGGGCGCTATTTATACGACGCAAGAATAAAGCAACGGGATCGGGAACTAGTTACTTTTCACTGTTCTCGCCCAAACACAATGCAAGACCTCACAATATATAGAAAGGCAGTACGACTGTGGAATAAGGAGAAAAAGCGACTCAGCTACCTTGACCTGCCTAAAAAGTTACAATCACAAAGTAATATGGACTCATTTTTAGATAGATTTAAAGTTGTCGCTGATGATCTACAATATTCTCAAACAGTTGTTGCACATATAGCAAAAGATGGACATTACTTTATTCATCCGGATATCAAGCAGAATCGTTCTTTAACGCCACGTGAAGTTGCAAGATTGCAAACATTTCCTGATGATTATTATTTTGAATCGGTTTCGGGTATTCCTGCACGAACCACTGCTTATAAGCAAATTGGTAATGCGGTACCTGTATTATTAGCTGAGAAAATTGCAAATGCATTACTGGAGGGGTGGAGATGAATTTATCTGGGACATATAAAATAAGACCAGCCGGTCGGCATCTTATTACTATTGGCGAGGATTTAATTCAGGACAAATGTGCAGCGATTCTGGAATTGGTAAAGAATTCTTATGACGCTGATTCACCAGATGTAAAAATTTGCTTTCATGTCAATGAAAGCCGCGATCGTTTAACGATAGTTGTTGAAGATCATGGGCATGGTATGACATTTGAAGATGTGACAGATAAATGGATGGTTCCATCTACCGACGATAAAGTGAAAAGGAGAAAAAGTCCCAGTGGGCGGATTATGCAGGGACGTAAAGGCATAGGCAGATACGCTGCTAATATTCTTGGAAATAATCTGTTATTAGAAAGTGTAGATCAAAATAGCAATAAAACTACACTGTTTATTGAATGGCAGCAGTTTACGAATGCAAAGTATTTGGATGAAGTTGAAATTCTAATAGACTCAAAAAAAACATCAGAAGTTTCTGGTACTAAGCTGACCATTGAAAGCTCAGTCAAAGATATTGAAGAATGGAATAAACAGATTAATAAACTGAGGTCTGAATTAAAAAAATTGATTCCACCTGATGTTCCTGTTGAAGCAAAATCAGAGTATAAAATATTCCTGATCTTAGATAATCTGTTATTAGAACAAGAAGATATTATCACGGAAGAGGTAATGCCTTATCCCATCCTTGATTTTTTTGACTACAGAATTACTGGTCAAATTAATGAAAATGGTAATGGTCGACTGCAATATATAAATCAAAAAGCTCGTAATACATTATTGGAGGAGATCCCCGTTAGTTTAGGTCCAACTAACTGTGGAACTTTGCTAATAGATGTAAGAGTTTATGATAGGGAGAAAGAGTCTATTGAAGCATTAATTGCTCGTGGATTAAAAGATGAGGCTTCTGGTCAATATCTAAAGAACCTTGAAACAAGACAGCTATTAAACAGTCTTAATGGAATAGGTGTATATCGAAACGGATTTAGAATTCGTCCATTGGGGGATTCCGATTTTGATTGGTTAAAGCTTAACGAGCAAAGAGTTCAAAATCCTTCCTTTAAAATAGGTAGTAATCAAGTGATCGGATATGTTCACATCGAATCAGAAGAAAAATCCGGGCTGGAGGAAACAAGTGCCAGGGATGGATTAAAAGATAACCTTGCATATGATAAGTTGAAAGAGATAACGTGCTATATAATTTCAAAGCTTGAAGAAAGAAGATTTATATACAGGCGCAATGCTGGTTTATCAAAGCCAGCAATCAAAGTCGAAAAAGAACTGGAAAAATTATATGATTATTCTGCACTGCAAAAATCTATATCTTCTGTATTAAAAAAATCCGGATTAAGTGATCCAACAATTGATGAAATCGACCAAATTATTAATAAGGAACAGAATGTCAAGAATGCTATAGTTGAGGATATTAAAACCACTGTTGCCATATATCAGGGACAGGCAACGCTGGGGAGAATAATTAATGTAATTTTGCATGAAGGACGTCGTCCCTTAAATTATTTTAAAAACCAGATACCTAATCTTAATTATTATGGAAAAACATTCAAAGAGGCTGCAACAAACGAACATTTAGAGAAGATACTGAATATAACAGGTGGAATAGAAGAAAATGCATCTGTTTTTGTAAATCTCTTTGGTCGTTTAGATCCATTGGCAGCCAAAAAGCGAGAAACAAGGTCGGAGTTTAATTTGTACCAATCAATAAATATTGTGTCACATGTATTTGAAAATGAGTTAAAGCTTAATTCAATTGATTTAAGCATTATAGGGGACCAGTCACTTATTCTAAATGGCTGGCGACAGGACATGTATACGATTTTTACAAACCTTGTGGATAACAGTATTTTTTGGATGGTACATGCGGAATCTTCTATTAAAAAAATCGTTATCTCAATTCAGAATGAAGGAAGTAGTTGGTATATAGATTATAAGGATTCCGGACCAGGGATTGAACCCGAATTATTAGAGAGTGGAGTAATTTTTGAACCTGAGTTTACCACGAAACCCAAGGGAATGGGAACTGGCTTGGGACTGGCTATAGCAGGGGAGGCCGCACAAAGGAATGGACTGGAGTTAATAGCTTTACAAAATACTGAAGGGGCACATTTTAAGCTTTATCCCCTTTAAGGAGCAAAAGATGGATACATATAGATTTTTGTTGGTTGAAGATAGCAGCGGAGATGTTACTGCGTGTTTGGATACAGTTCAAAGAATGAATGCGGAAAAACCTGATAATAGCGTCAGTGTCGAGGTTGCCGATACTTTTGATTTGGCTCTGGAAAAGTTAAATAATCCTTATGATGGTGTTATCATTGATATAAAACTTGGAGATAAGAACAGCGGTAATGATGTTATCAGAACTGTAACTCAAACATATCGAATTCCCGTTGCAGTCATGACAGGGACACCTGACACCATTTTGGAAGAAGGCTCACCAATATGTATATATAAAAAAGGTGAGATTACCTATGAAGATATAATTGAATCACTAATTAAAATATCTAAGACAGGCTTGTTTAAAGTAATCGGCGGAAAAGGTATTATTGAAGAAACAATGCTTCGTGTCTTTTGGAAAAATCTTTATCCCAAAATTGATGTGTGGCAAAAAATGAAGGAAGAGGGTGTCGATACAGAAACAATACTTCTTAGATATGCTATTGCACATATCCATGAGTTGCTTGATGAAAACATGCCTTTATATAGCACGGAGGAAGTTTATATACAGCCTCCCTTAACATCCAAAATACGGACAGGCTGTATTTTAAAGAATAAGAAAGATGAACTTTATTACATAGTCTTATCACCGCCCTGTGATTTAGCTATACATAATGGCAGGTGCAAAACGGATCGCATTATGCTATGTGAAATCGATGATTACAGAATTGTCAGTCGAGAAGCTATTGGTACTGCAGGAGAATCAAAAAGAAAAAAAGCGTTGCTCCCAGCAATAAAAAATAATGATAAGGAGTATTATCATTGGCTGCCGAAAAACACTGTATTTGAAGGAGGATATATTAATTTCCGGAAGGTTATTAACTATTCTCCGGACGAGCTATCTGAGGAATTCTATTCTCCTGAGTTGCGGGTTCAGGATTCAATTGTGAAAGATATTCTGAGTAGGTTTTCTGCATATTATGCGCGCCAAGGGCAACCGGACTTTGACTTTGATAAAGAGGCAGATAATATTATAAAGATCCTGTACCCTGACGAGCAAAACTGATAAAGGTAGACAGATAATAACTGTAAGGCTGAACATGGATATTAAATCTCCCGATGCACGAAGCCGGAATATAAGAATAATTATTATTTGGGAATGCACCGTGAGGAAAATGCAAAAAAATCAGAAATATATGTAATGAAATTTTCTCTAAATTGCTGATTTTATAAAAGACGAATCTAATCCCTTTTTAGAGCTATAAATATGGTTGTAAACTACTTAACAATAAAGAGTATGTAGAAGAAAGATAGACTAAATTAATCAGAGAGGGGTATTACGTGTCATTCTTGGATTTTTTCAAAAGAAAACCGAAATCAGTCCAAAGTAAAAAGTCATTTTTACAGAACAAAGTGATGACTGGAGACGTAAAACAGCCCAAAGCAAATATATCGTCGTTTATAAAGGTGACTACAGAAATCATACCTTCTGAAGCAGAAGAAATTGTTCCGGCTGAAAAGCGAATGCAAAACGCTATCGCCAGCAAGCACGGACTATATCCTCATGAGGTGCTGGTTCTTGATTATGCTAGTTCGTATTATACGGAAGGCAATTCTTTTCAAGGCTTTTGGTGGTACAGGTATGGTGTGAGGGATGTTGATAAATGCCTTCATTCACTGCTTGACGGGGGATTCCTGAAAATCGGAGATTTGCAGAGCGCTATTGAAAAAGAAACCGCAGTAGTCCTTAAAGAGGAATTGAAGAAACACGGGCTTAAAGTAAGCGGCAAAAAAACCGAATTGGTACAGCGTCTGATGGAAGCGGTATCCCACGAAGAACTTAACTCCCGTTTTGCAAGAAGAACATACCAGTTAACTGAACTTGGAAAGCAAGCGCTTGATGAAGAAGGTTATGTGTCATACATACACCGGCATACACTTGAGGATCTGGATATATGGTCGTTAAACAGAATAATCCATGTGCCGCCTTATATGCCGTATCGAGATAAAATATGGGGTTATCTGAACAAACGTAGCATGGAGCATTTCGCTGCTCGTAATTTTGGTTTATACAGAAACTGCAGGTATCATATGTCAACTTTTCTGATGGAAGAAAAGAAGATAAAAGATGGGCTGGGCATGTTGTCGGAAGTCGTTTTCTACGATTTAAGCGGCCTTGGTAATGGCTATGATCCTCAGTTCTTGGACATATACGCTCAGAATTTTTTCCCTTACAAAGACTCTACAGTTACAATGGCACCCGGCATAACAAGAGCAGTTATTTATTGCCAGAAAGAGCTTGATTTGTCGGACGAAGAGCTTAAAATAGCAATGCTTGAACGGATGAATCGCTTGAGTTCTCCATTACATCTCTTTACGCCGGAAGAATGCGTAGATATTGTTTTAATGGAGAGCCGCGAAGATACTGAAGTATTAACAAAAATATATGCCAAAGCAAAACGGCGGTTCAAGCAGAGTTTTCCGGGCATTAAATGCTAAGGTGTTTTGGGGTCTCAGTATGATTCTATCAGATTACTTTAAGGTTACTAGATTTTGATGATTCCCAGTAACGGGAACAACCGAGGCTATGTGCGTGTCTTTTGATGGAGAGATACAAAAAGTTGGCAGATAAATAAAGGAGTGGCTTATGAGTGAGTCTATAAATGACATGTTCATGAAGAAACCAAGAATGCTCAAGACATTTTTCTTTTCTGGTAATCAGACAGAGATTGATGTGTTTTTTAGCATGAATTGCCTAAAAGAATTAAATGATTATTATGAACAGAGCGGTAATTACAGAATTGCCTTCGCCAGGATCGCTTCCTATATGTGCCAGGAAACAGAGGGCGCCGGTGCGGGAATACATCTCGAAGAAAATGATTTCATTAAAGCCTCCGATGAGGAATTAGAGGCACTTATGGTAAGCATTCTCCAAACCGACGAGCGGCTTAACGAAGTATATGAGGATACCCAAGCTGAAACCTCCTTTGAGCGTTTTTATAAGGCAAATGATAAGCTTGTAAAGAGTGCTGTATCTCCTGTTGCAAAAACATTAAGTAAGATCTCGAAAGCAATCAATGTTTCAAGTTCAATCGCTATAAGAAATATCGTTGAAGAACAAAACGCTTTTATGCGCTCAATAGACTTCCCCCATATCAGAAAAATGCAGGAGCTTTCAGAGGTTTATAATAAAGTGAACTTTTCACATATTACGGAGGCTCTCCGTTATACGGAGCAGCTTCGGGGGTTGGATATAAGTTACATGAATGCCATCCCGAGATATGATTACCCTGAAATACGGTCAGTTTTAGATAAAGTCTCTCAGATAGGCTTTAATATTGCAGAAATTGTTGAGCCCTTTGAATTGCAAATGTCTCAGTTTCAAACCGATTTTTATAATCAGATGCAACCAGTGTTTTCAACCATCACTGACTTTATGTCATCGATAGATTTTTCTATGCTGACATATCATCATCAGTGGAGCGAAAAACATGATTTGCTGGTCAAATTCGGTTGGTTCTATCTTAACGAGCTATCAACAGAAGTGATTGATGAGATTTATGATAAGAAAGATTCTATTACCCAGGATGATGTTGATCGGTTGGTAGTTCAGGATTTCAGAAAAAACAGATGCGAAAGATTAAAGAAGGTTATGAAGAAATGGAATGACTCTCCTTATTTCAAGCCGAGAAAACTCGTTTTACACCAGGCTTTGGTAAGTCATTCACGGCGTTGCTATAATGCATCTACAACGCTTTTAAGCATACATACTGAGGGCATCATAACAGATTTCATGAGGATAGGATTGCAAGCACCGAAATTCCGTACGCAGCAAGCGATTAATGATATTACGGAATACTTAAATGTACAGCCGATGAGCAGTCTATCCTTTTCAGATTGGCAGATATATTCTGAAGTACTTGAACGTATATTGTCTGCGTTTGTTGAGCGTTTTGATTGCGCTAACCCCGATGGCACTTCAAATGATTCAAGGCACAAAATTGCCCACGGACATGTGACTGAGGCCGAGACAGAAGTAAATTCATTGAAACGTTTTCTGTATTTGAATGAAGTGTATAGGCTTTTATCGTATATGGATAAGCGAATACTGGAAAAGAACAGTACTGCCGAATGTTGATAGATAAAGATGACTTTACTTGGATGGTGATATATATTGACTGATAGTAGCTATCCCGCCATTTCCACGCAAAAGAAAACCGGAAAGGAATTATTCCTGAATGGTGGAGATGGTGATAATAAAACCTTATATGATTTTTGGGCTTGGGCGTTTTCCGACCTTGTAAGCAATACGGAACGGGGCAAGCTGGCGGAATTTATTGTCGCAATGGCAGTCGGCTCAACAGATGGAATAAGCGGCTCCTGGGAAAGCTACGACCTGCTTACACCCGACGGTATTCGCATCGAAGTAAAGACCTCAGCCTACCTGCAATCATGGGCACAAAAAGAGCTTTCGCAGATTCGCTTCGGCATCCGCCCTACCCATGGATGGAATAGCGAGGAAAATATATATGCCGCTTCTCTTCAAAGGCAAGCCGATGTATATGTGTTTTGTGTACTTAAGCATAAGGAACAGGAAACGCTCAATCCGCTTGACCTTGGTCTGAGCCAAGCAATACATCGGCAATATGCTTTGAGAGGATAAAAACATGTTTTTTATAAATAAAAAGAATGAAGATATGAAAAGGAAATTAAAGAGTATCATTGATATAGCTCAAAGCATTATCGATAAATCGGAAACATCCGGTGATTTTTTACATCCAATTTACAGGTATATTAATGCAATTGGTTTTTCAGTTCTACAAAAGCTATTAATGCAATTATTTATGGGACAAGAAGTCGACCATGTAGATGTATTGCTTTATGATTTGTGTCGTTATATAAAAAGTGAAAATAAAACGTATGTCAGTGATAGTGTCACTATCGAAGACAACGAAAAAATATCAATAAGCTTAAAAGATAATCTGGTCATTCCTGTTGCTTGGAATAAAAGCAGATTCGAAACTACTATTACAGCAATAGGCACTGATTGCGGAAATCCGTTTGAATTTCAAAAATTGAATCACAGGTCAATGTTGTTTTTGCCTATCGGCGTGACCATTGTCTATAATGGAAATCATTCAATTTTGAGTGGTATTATGAAAAGAGAAGGCGTAATTCATCCAACAGAGATGGTTAACTTATCTCCGCTATATGAAAAGATCAAATTTGATGGAACGTATTATAGGGATATAGGAAGTAACCAAGTTATACAGGAGGTCAGGAACTTCGAATTAGGTGCTATATATGAGATAGGAAGATTGCTGATAAAAAGTGATATAACATTTTTGGGACTGAGCGATTACTATATCTGATGTTCCATTCATTGCCGTTAATTATTTTAAATATATTGATGATAGGAAGTTGTATCGAATAAAGCCTTCAAGAGGTCAACTCGCTTTTGAAGGTTTTATTGCTTACAATTTACTCGAATTATTAGCAATACACAGATGCAGAATCGCTGAAAAATTGCTCCGTAGGCGTCTGTTTCAGAAATATACCCTACCGCCAAGGGGATACCAGCGTCATACGGCATCTTTTTTGTATCCTCAAGGCACGTTGAGACGGTAGTATAGATGTCACGATTTTAAAGTGAAAACTCAGATTTGGCAACAAATCCGGCAACTTGATACTAAAGGCATTTTCGGACAGTGGATTAGATGTTATGGAAGGAGGAAATAGTAGATGGTCAAATCGATGACAGATGATGTGATTCAATTTATGTCTCAGTATTCATTGGAAAGTGTGTTGTCGGGAATAATAGAAATGCAGATGCTGATTTATGGTCATGACGATACATTCATTCCGGCTACGGAGTATCTAGCAGCAAATGCTTTGTATGCATGTAAAGAAAATGCTACCAAAAACTTCATGTGGCATGATTATGAAGTTTTGGAGCAGTTTGCGAAAAATGCTTGTGCTCCTAATGTAGAACAACTATTTTCTGAGACATTGAAAATGGTAAATGCTAGCGATGAAGACAAACAAAAATTTCTACAATCAAAAATGATGCAGATGAAAGGAAACTTTTATAGAGGAGATGGATATATTCATCAATTGGTGGATGTGGCTAGACGTTTATATGCTCCTCTTGATACTTCAATGAAGGATGTTTTGGGGTTCTCTTATACCTCATACGAAAAAACGATTAAATTCATATTTTCTCAGTACGGTATGCGAATTGCGGAAGCCTATAAGGATAAGTATAAATTTAAAACTATGATTAAAGCTTTGGTATGTAAATCAGAACCTTGGCTTCCAAGCATTAAGTCGGGTTATATTTTTAGAGTTTATAAATCAGAGTTGGAGAGCATTATAGGTGATGAAGTATATAAAATGTGTGATTATTTGTGCGTCAAAGCATATGACAAAGATTTTAAGAAAACAGAATACGAGGATTTCAAAATTCTGATTTCAAAACCCTTTGTTGATTTCGGAGATTACATATATATGCCATTATTGTTTTCAACTTTGATGAATATCCCGAAACAGTTCCATTATACTTTTATAGCGGAAAAAGTATTTGATAAACAAACAGTAGGTGTATATACAGGAAATCGAGGAGATGTTGTGGAAGACCTTACTGCTTCTTATCTGAAAAGATTACTGGATAAAGGTAAAATTCATTGTAGTTTATCATATCTAGATGAAGATGGTGAGGCTGATGTAACTACCATCACTTCAGAAGGTATGCTTTTTTGCGAGTGTAAAAGTAAAATAATCACATTGAATTCCATAAAAGGCTTACATGAAAGCATAAAGACGGATGTATGTCAAGCTATCGGTGCGGCATATTCACAGGCGGTTAGGTCGATAGAAAGAGTACAAGAAGGAAAAAAATTTGTAACTAACTCAGGTGATGAGATAGAGATTGAAAACAGTTTATTGAAATACATAGTTTGCGTAACCGCGGAGAATTTTGGAATAATTCCTTCAGAAATACATGAATACATTGAAATAGATAAAACGGTAGGGATACCGTATGTAGTAAATATATATGACCTTGATATCATCACACAAGAATGTGAATCATACGAGGAGTTAATACAGTATATAGAATTCAGAAAGAAGAATTACGATATTCTTTCAATATTAGATGAACTTGATGCCTTTGGATATTTTAAGAAGAATGGTAATATTACAATTTCTATTGATGCTGACGAACTTGTTCTTACGGATTTCACCTCAGAATTCGATGCAAAGTATAAAGTAAACGATAAAAAAGTCTTTCAAGAGTTCTTCAAAGGATAAAAATAACCCTCCCGGCCATCGTGGTCGAGAGGGTTTCGTGCATTCAGGAGTACGTTAAAACAAAATTTGCAATTAATACTACATTTTTGTTTTAATACTATATTTGTTGTGATATAATAATACCACAAGGAGGGATTGCAATAGATACTTATAGCGTTAAAGAAATAGCTGATATGCTAAATACGAACCCGGAAACGGTGAGAAGATGGATTCGTTCAGGCAAGCTGGAATCGATTCAAGAATCTAGAAAAGGTGGAAATGTAGTAACAAAGAAGATGCTTGATGCATTTCTAAAGACCTCTCCAAAATATGCTGGCATAGCTACAGGTTTGTTAGCCTCACCTGTTGGATTAACTACAGTAACTGCTGCGATTGTTGGTGGAATTCTTGCACAGCAACTAATCAAAAACGATGAAATAAAAAACATTCATGTAAATACTGCAGAGATAAAAAAGCTATTATTAGCTAATATTCAATCCTCAAGAGAGAACATTGCAAGAAAGAAGAAAAGCATAAAACATCTTCAAGAGGAAATTGTAGCAGAGCAGGAACGTATTGATAAGGCAGAAAAGCTCATAAAAGAACTCGAAAAAAATACTGATAGTCAGAAAGACTAAGGAGGAATTCGTATGGCAATTGCGCAAGATGCATTCTTTATTCCTGATGATATAGCAACAGGATTAGCAACTGGTTTATATCGAAGAATTGGCAGTGTAGTTCGCTATGCCACAGGGCCAAACAAAGGACAGATTGTAAAGCACTTAAAGCCTGTTGATTTAAACGCAGCTGAACAGGCACAAGGATTTGGTGTTAAGGCACTTCAATTTGTAAAGCAGCATAAAAAAGGAACCATTATAACATTGGTTGGAGTTGCAGCAGTTGGAACAGGTATTTTTGTTTATAACAAAGTAAAAAATCACGAGCCAAAAGTAGTTACAGAATTTAGAGCTTCTTTGCGCGTGTATATCGAGGCTATCCGTGAAGGTGATATGGATGTTGAAAAGATTGATAATCTTATGAAAGCGCTTGATGAACTTAATCAAAATAAAGATTATGAGAAAATTTGTATTCAGCTGACAACTGAAGAAATAGGAATTTTGCTTGGACATATCTTTGAATATACCATCAAGTTGGCTGAGGACAATAATGTGAATCTTGCGGATGAAGGAATTTGTATTTCTGATAAAAAGGATACAGATACCATTATTAATCTTCAGAATTATTTGATTGCACAAAAGAAAATTTTTGAAATGGCAGCTTAGTAATCAGCATGAACACGGATGGTATTTACCAAATGAAGAGTAATTTGAAAGGGGTGTAAGATATGCAAATGTGTCCATTTTGCGATAAAGTCTATGATGAATCTGAATATAGTCATTGTCCATATTGTTCAGGTGAATTAGAAGATGATATGGGTGAAAGATATTACAAAAACTGCCCTAACTGCGGTGGAGTCATGTATTGGGATGAAGAGTGGGAATGCACTAATTGTGGAGAAACCATCGATTCTGATGAAGATGATAATGATGGAATTATTGAAGGTTAAAAGATCATTCTAATATAAACAACAGAAAAGTTCCCCATCACCGGATTAAGTTCCAGTGGTGAGGAGCCTTTTAGCGTCTATAGGCATTAACCTTCAATATCTATTTTCTATCCGGATTTGAGCTCCACTGTGAAATGGTTTTCCCAGAAGGATATCTGTTTCAGCTGACCTGATCCCTCAAAACTGTGCCATTTAAAATGTTAGTATCCTTATGATTTCAAAAATAGCATTCGGGCTAAGCTTGGATGCTATTTTTGTGAGTAAAAGATTAATTTATGGATAGAACAAAATCACAAAAGGAGGTTATATATGAACCAACAACCCGAAAAAGCCTTACTCAACCTAGAAGAGTTCTGCTCGTATCTAGGCATAGGCAAAACCAAAGCAAGAGAATTATTGAAAGACCCATCAAGCACATATACTATCAAGATTGGCAACCGTTATTACGCCAACAAGAAGTTATTAGATCAATGGCTTGACCGTAATAGCGGGAATTAGCCTATGAAGAATTTTATGAGACTCCATGAAACCGTAAATCAACAGACAGTGTCTGTTAAATTGAATCAATACATTTCAAATAAAAAATCAAATAATGTAATCCAACCAGCCTGTTTTATAGTATAATAAGTCCATACATTGCTATGTACTTACGATTCCTGTAACGCAGGTTGTTTTCATTTATGAAAGGAGCCTGTATATGGGAAAAGATTTAAATGGCAAAGAACTGGGCACAGGAATTATGCAGAGAAAAGATGGAAGATACGCAGGTCGGTTTACGAATCGTTTTGGTCAGCGGCAGGAAGTAAAGAGCCGTGATTTAAAGGAATTGAAGACGTTATTAAACACAGCAATCTATGAAGATACCAATCACATGAATCTGTGTAAAACTTCAATCACCTTAGACAAATGGTTCAAGACTTGGATGGAGCACTACAAGGAAAATACCATTTGTGCCAATACCAAACGACGTTATATGGTATAGAACGTCACTTTATTCGATACTCCATTCGTCAGTTTAAATAATACCGTTATTCTCTCCAATCGTCACTCTAGTCAAGATCATTAGTGCTGAATGGGCATAATAAATGATGTATACCTGTAGCCTCTCATACTTATCTCACAGAAAATCATTGAAAATGGGACCACTAATGCGATCCCATAAGTCATAGCTACTATTATTCTAACAATCCATAATAAAAAGAACTGTCAAATCGTATCTGTATAGCATTTCTTGCAAGCTTTCTATTGTTATCATCAAGACAGCCCAGCAGATTCACAGGTGTCGTATATTCGTCTGACCAGCCATTGTAAAGATTGAAACCGAGCCTGACAAGGGCTTTTATACTGGAAGAAAAATCAACATCAGTGTTATCAAGGCATCTTTTGATGCTGTGGTCTTTAGGGTCATAGATAAACCGCCGTTTCCTGTAAAGGTCATCATTGCCGGAGATGATATAGAACAGGCTGGCACGTTCCACATCCTCCTTGTGCATGTGGTCTTCTATTACAAGGTCAAGATATTGCTCCATATGCTTTCTGTTTAAAAAGTTTCTTTCCATGCTGGTATTCCCCCTATCCCAACTCTATTTCATTTACTGCAGCCATGACAATGTCACTGTCAATGATGTTTGCATTTTTTGTATTTCCTATCAAGAGGCTAGCGTTGCATAGCTTATTTATAATCCTAGGGATTCCATTTGATGCATTTAGTATTGCTTCAACAGCAGTATCTTCAAACACTCTAGTATTGCCATTAGCACCATTTAGCTTATGCATGATGTATTCCTTTGCCTCTGTTTTACTAAGGCCTTCTAGATTGTAATTCATAGTTATGCGCTGTCTTAAGGGTTCGTTTGACACTAGGCGCAGGGTATTATTTAGCTGTGGTAGCCCTACCAGTAGCACAACAGCCCGGTCTTTTGAATCCATCTCAAAATTGAACAACATCTTAAGGTCGTTAAGTATACCGTTGTTTATGTAATTGGCCTCGTCTATGATTATTATGGGAGTTATTCTTTTTTCTAAGGCATAGCGGTTTATTTCGCTTCTGATATTCCTAAAGTTCTCAGTTTTTCTACTCATGGGTTCAAGCCCCAGCTCCGCTGCGAAATGCTTGTAAAATTCCGCAACTGTCAGTGTTGAAAGTGAGCTATATACCACCTTGTAAAGAGAAGTGTTTAGGCCCTTTACCCAGCTTCTAATGGTGGTTGTCTTGCCACGTCCTGGTTCACCTGTCAGTACCCCGAAGCCCTTAATATCCAGCAGATAATTTAAGCGAAAGATTATCTCATTATATTCAGAGGTTTCCATGACTAATTCATTTGAGTTCTTTATAAATGGGTTAAAGTCCAATCCGTATCTACTTGTATAATCCATTAATCCTGACCTCCAGTAAGCTTAATCTTTTCTCTTTTTACCTTAGAATTTTCCTGCTTATTCAGTAGCTTTATCTCACTAAGTTCTTCGGTATTCTTATCTACCACGTAGATTTTGCTTAAGTCAGGGCTGTAGCGCAGAGTAATCTTTTGCTTAGAATACCGGTAATCCACCTCATACTCCGTTTCGTTAAGAATTACGACATTGTCCGCAGATACCCGTCTTTCATACTCGAGGAGAAAGGATTGGTCTATCTGGAGTGGTGTAAGGCGCTTTATCATGTGGGATTCACTAAAGAATCTATCCTGTGGGGATAATCCGTTCAGTGATGAATGCACAGTCTGGTTATACTGCATGATATATCGCCCAAGCTCAG
>JAQVQL010000203.1 GCA_028701595.1 Herbinix sp. | reverse complement strand
CGTATGGTAATGTCAGCACACTATTACCCTCATCTACTGATAATGAAAAACTTGTTTTTATGGATTTCTCCAACAATTGCTGATAGGTTAGCATGAAACCGGTTCTTGAAGCAGGCAGGTAAATAGGTTCTCCCATCCTTCGTCCTTTTACAATTGGAGTATGCAAAGATGACGATATACCATTCATTAGTAAATACCAACAAATATAGGCGTTCATTTTTGACAGGTCATCCCTTGTACAATTTTCTTGGACGGGAAACAATATATCTTTTTTTGTAGTTGAATACCTTACTCGATTGTCATCCCATTTAATAAATATATCTTTTTTTCTTTTGTAGTTTAGTATCTCTATCTTCTCTGCTTCTACATCATAATTAAAGAGGTGCCTTAAAAGTGTCTTTTTATTACTCATAAGCATTTCATTAAACCAGTTGATATATATTTGTGCTATCTCTTCTGTGATTAATACACTTTCATTTAAGTTTTCTCTTAGCCACTCTTCACATAGCTTGTATGCTTTAGATTCAGAAGGCTTTTTAGGAAACATATCTTTTCCTAGTGTTAATATCCCCCACAGCAAACTCATTAAGTAACTTTTGCCAGAGTTATTATCTCCTACAAAACACATCAATGGAGATATCTTTATATCTGCTGATTTTATCTTTGCAAAATTCTCGACATGTAAAACCCAACTTTTATCCATAGCTACACCCTTTCATATCTTTATATATATCAGTATATATCATGTACAGCATTTATACACTATATCTTACCAAGAACATATAACTTCTTCCCATCTTTTCCAATCTGGATTTTCTCATAATTAACCTTCACACCATCATCAAGATCAATATCTATACGACTATTAGCAACATGAGCGATCTTCTCGTCATATTCTTTAGTCTCCTTATATTGCTTAATAAGCTTTTCTTTTCTCTTCTCAGCTTTTGAAATTTCACGATTATCAGTACTATTTTCAATCATATCCTGCATACGTTCAATTTCACTAATATATATTCTCTGAATCTTATGAAGATAATATACTCGGACTATACCGGTTGTATCAGCATTATAACGGTGCAAATAGATTAGAGCTTTGAAACCATCTTGCTTGCCACTATCATACAACCAATATATTGGTCGTTTTTTATAAGTCTTTACATGGTCATTATAAAAATCTTTTATAAAATAATTACGGATAATCTCTCTTGATGTATTCCCTTTATTTCCTAGGGCTTCTGCGATAAAATCAAGATTTTCTTCAAGAGTTTCAGTTCCGTATACCTTCTTTACAAATACAACAAATAATCCGACAATATCATCTTCAAAATATTCTTCATCGGTAATTGGTATTATATTATCTTTGTCTGGTATGAATGTAGTATATTTGCCTACTTCATTGAAAGACTGCTCCCAATCCCCACCTGCATAAGCAAGACCTTCTACATCAAGGGAATACCTTCCGAACATACATCCAACTGCATAGGATATGAAAGACTTAATTACATCACTTTTAGTAAGAATATAGTTATTGCCCTTCATGCTTTCTGGGATGTCTTCTTTAATGTCGTAAATACGAGTTATTGTAATGTCTTTATCATCTACTTCTGGAGTTAGTTCATCTTGCAAACCGTAAATATTAATGAATATACGGTTGAGTTCTTCTTCGTTGGATTTAAGCTTATCAAATTGACCTTCAGTAAACATACTCCATGCTTTATACGCTGATGAGATCCTACTTGTGGGCTTTACATCACCCCAAGCATAAGCAGATGCTGCTCTATATTTGACTAAAGAATGTATTCGAAAATCCCAAGAGGTCTCAAAGTAGTTCCATTCTTCTTTTGATATATTTATACTATCTTCTACTAATTTACGAATTTCCTCATTATCATTAAAGAAAACCGGAAAACTGTTAAAATCGCCCACTTGTAAGTTAATTGTAGGATTTAACATTTTAAATATATAATTAGATATCTTTGTACTCAATACTCCTAATAAATATACTAATTTATCATGATCATTTGTAAAAGCGGACATTCCAGAAACATCATAAATGCTTCCTTTCTCTCGATAGCGGATACTAAAACCACTACTGGTAATAAGTGGCCATGTAATAGATTCTTTAAAATAATAATCTGTATTTTGAGGTCTTGATCTAAGTTTGCCATTATCATCAACAAAATTACGTATTTCAAATCCATCATTTTCCCAATTTACCACATAATCATAGTTGCCATACCATTGCCTTCTTTCCCCACCTTTATTATACGGGAACCACTTTGCTTTAGACTTTAATGAAGCCTCAATGGAATCGGAATTGAAACTAATTCTATTTATATCTACTTCATTCCATAATCTTAAAAATCTATTATTATCACCTGTTTGTAGACCAACTTTGGGTTCAGTAATAGAATTCATAAATTTTCCTAATTCAAAAATCTTAATCAAATTTGAGCTGCCCCAATATGCAATAGGCGAACCAGGAATTTTAGAAAAGTTGTCTGAGCTCACTTGTGTAAATCTATTGCCTATTACCGGGAACTGCTTTGGTTGTTCAGACTCAATATCACATAATTTAATATGATTATAAGTACCTTTATATTCTCTTGTTCTTATGTTTCTAATATTTGTAACAGCTGTTCCAAAGGCAATACCCATAACCATGTTTTCCATATGCATAAGATTATTAATTGCTTTTGTACTTAGTATATCTTCACGTATTTTTTGAAAACTTTTAAGAAACATCCATGATTGCATTGTAACCATACAATTATATCCATTATACTTTGTCATATGATTACCCTTTTCCATAAATACTGCAAATAAATCTGCTTTAGAATCTGCATAGTTTTCCTTTACATATTTGGAAATCTTAGAGTTCATGCCGCCATTGCCCATATATGGAGGATTTGTTACAACCACATCATACTTTTGTGCCATAGCCTCCGCAATCGTGATAATTACCTTAAGCTTCCCTTGGGTTAATTCAGTACTTATACTATCAAGAGATATCTGGCCTTCTATTCTATAGTCATCTACAAAGCGATTAAGCAGTTCCCAATTACAAGTATCTATGTTTAATATTGAACCATATTCCTTTGCATCATGAAAGACATCCAATATGTAATCCATTTGTAGAATTGCTGCATTTCTTTCTAACTCATTTAATGAACTTCCAACATATTGCAAAGCTGACTTTTGAATATTATTACTTTCCTTAATTGAGTATACCTTTGGTACTATTCTTCTTGTTAGAAATCTACGATCATATTTCCTAACTTTCATCATCACAGCAAAATAAGCCAATTGATAAGCACGCTCATCAATATCAAGACCATACAGATTGTTTTCTATAATAGCCTGTGCAGCATCTCGTTGAGTATATCCTTGGCTCTCATATATCTGCATAAGAACATCAAAGGCATACACAAGTATATGTCCACTCCCCATACAAGGATCTATAACTTTTATATCCTCGGGACTTAACTCTTTATACCCATCTCTGATTTTCTCAAGCTCTATATTTACCTTCTCTTCTTGATCTGCTTCCTCAAGATAATATCTCCACCCAAAGTAGCTACCATCTAAGTATTCATTAGTAATAGAAGCCCCTGATATTGCACGCTCCCGTTCCACCCAAAGTCTACCTAGAGAATTCTCCACCATATATCGAACAATCCAATCCGGTGTGAATAGCTGAGTAGCCGCTGGTATACGTTCTTTAGTAATCTTTACATTCTTCTTTAAAAGTGCAAATACTTCCTCTTTTGGTTCGGTATTATAATATTGATACATCCACCCAATTATCTCAACTGCCTCAGTAAAGTCTTTCTCTTCTATATCATTTACAAGATGACTTACTATACCATCTTTATCTATAAATGAAATAGTTAGCAATAACTCTGTATAATCAGCCGTCTCTTCAAATAATTCAGGAAGTACTTCATTTAATTTATTACATTGCTTAATGAACAACATACGAAATAATTCATCTAGCTTGTTCTCTTCCTTTAGCTGTATAATTCTATCTGTTTCGTATGGGGTGAATATCATATCAGTATCAAAGGGTGTGGTCACCATATCCGGTTCTGATTTACCCTTTATTTCACTTGATAATACACGGATGCGGGAAGGAAGATAATCATTGACTTCCATGAATCGAATAGCAGTTAAACGGTTAAACCAAGTATAGGCTACTTCCTCCATTACATACAAGAAGGCTGTGTAATAGTCAGATGTACTTTCTTTTTCTATAATCTGTTTTATAAGCGAATCCCGTTGCCTTATTTCGTTATTTGTTATCTCAGTAGGCTTACCTGTACCTATATCAAAGAACTGTACATTATCTGTAGATATTGGTAAAGGCTCTAGAATACCCTTATCATTGATGCCTATAAGTCCTGCTTTATATGAGATATCATCGATTAATTTTCGTCTAGCCCGGATGGCAAAGTTCTTAATTGCTGTCTTATTCATCGTTCCCTCCTATTAAAACTCTATATTTAGGATTGTATCTTTCTCAATACTTTGCTTTAGTTTTTTCCTCAGTGTTTCAATATAATGATCTATATCTGTTTCTGTTTCGATTCTCCATG
>JAQVQL010000020.1 GCA_028701595.1 Herbinix sp. | reverse complement strand
TCCTTATCAGCACCGCGGACAGACATGCTGAACACATATCCATCTTTTGAAGGTGTATTTATGGTATACCAGATGTTGTCGCCTGTAGTCATCCCTTTATCAGCAACAGAGATGACTCTTCCAAGGTCAAACTCTTTTTTGATTCTGCTAAAGTTTGGTCGGTAGGTAAGACAATCATTAGTGTTGCCTGAAAAAAGTTCATAAGTAATTGGCAAACCATTGGTATCCATAAATAAGCCCATTTGGATTATTGGATTTGGGCGATGTTCCTTTGAGACGCCTTTCCTCTTGAAATCATCCTGTTCATCGGATTCGAAATAGTAATTCGTTACATCGTAGTAAATGAGACTAGTATCTCGCCCATAGTTTTCTTTTATTTTGTCATTCAGCCAGATTTGTAAGTTATTCTTATGCTTATTAAAAAAAGAAAGGCAACGATACACATCATCAAGGGAATAATCTGTTTTCTCAAAAAAAGTCTCACGGTTATCGAAAGAAGATTTTTTTGACGCTGGTGAAAGCAGTCTAGAATAGACCAGCATCTTCATGATGGTGTTTGCATCGTATTCTTCTTTGGAATATCTCTGTCGATTTGTTAAGAAGGTGTTGATACCAAGTTCATGATAAATCTTACTGAGGGCTGCATAGCCAAAGTTTTTCCTTAAAGCGTCACCAGGGCAAAGTCTATCAGTATCAAAGAAGGAGAAGTTAATAGGAGTGTTTTTTTCGTTTTTTTCCTTCGTAAGCTGTTTTGCACGCAAAGTAAAATATGCAATGGGATCAGGGTATTGTTTTTCGAGTTCATCAAGATATCCCAGAGATTCAACAACTTTATGTTTTGTTTTTTTGGTTGCTTTATCATAGTAGCCATCAACGATAGCCAAATTAATTCGACCTTTTGAATTTCGAGTTTTCTTAAGAAACATAAGTATTACCAACCTTTCAGATAATACTTATTATACCACATTAGACAATAATAGACAAGCTAAATATGATAAGTAAAAGAAATAAAAAATGCTCGCAAGCCTTATGGATAAAAGACTTATGAGCTAGTTCATGTTAAAAGTAGCTGCAAAACTGTGGATAACTGACTTAATGTTGTCAAGAAGATAATAAAGAACTGGATTTTATAAAAAGTGGGAACCATGTAGGACTTGGATAAAAATAATTTGTATTTAGTAATTATATTTTTAAACTAACAATATCGATTGATTTTATGTAAATTTACTGCTATATTTATATAGAGGGTAAATGTAATTTAACTTATGAGGAATTATCTGAAAACACAGGAGGCCGTATATGAAAAAGCAAATCACATCGTTATTTTCAGGTTTAGGGGGAAAAATAAAAAAACTACCAATATTTGGTCTATGGGGGAGCATTAAAGTAAAACTTGCTATAGGGCTTTTGATACCTATTCTTTTTTTGGCAGTATATGGGCTGGTGTCTTATAAAAGATCCGAGGATGCTATTATTGGTAATTATGAGGTCAGTGCCTTAGATACTACAAATGCGATTAACAAATACATGAGCTTAGGATTGTCTATGGCAGAACAATCGGCAATGGAGATTGTTCTCGACATTAATTTTAAGAAGTTTTATGAATTAGATTATGAGGAAGCAATGTCTAGTACTAAATCCTATGATGATTTACAAGACAGAATTAGTATGAACGCAAGATCTAATTATTTTGTCTCTAATATACATATAATTGGTGCTAATGGGGTGGGAGTTTCAACTTCCACGGGAGTAAAAGATAATTTATATCGGTCCATAGTTGATTCAACTATCGGAGAGGATTTTAAAAAAAGTAAAGCCCAATATATGTGGTTTGGTGAGCATAGAGAGCTTGATAAAATATTATTCAATAATGGTGAATATAATACTGACACCTATGCTACATCAGTTATAAGAAAATTCAGTGATAGCAGAGGATATATAATCTTTGACATATCAGCAGAACGAATAAGAGATTTGTTTGCAGATTTTGATATGGGTGATGGCAGCATACAGGGATATATAACGGATGATGGTAGAGAAACCCTTGCAAATACTCAAGCTGACAGTGTGTTCTTAGACTTGAGTTATTATCAAAGTGCAATGGCCTCAGAAGAAAACAGTGGCTATTCATATGAGAAGTTTAACGGCAAGGAGTACTTATTTATATACAGCAAGTTTGAAAGCATTCCCGGTACTATTTGTACATTAATTCCCAAGAGTACTATAATAGAAGAAGTTAGTGGCATCAGAGCCTTAAGTTTTATATTTGTAACAGTAGCATCTATTATAGCCATAGCCATAGTATTTATAATTACAAAGGGTATTACAAATACAATAAACCGCATGAATAAATCTATATCCTTGGCTGCAAAGGGGGATCTTACTGTTAAGTTTGATGTAAAAAGAAAAGATGAATTTCAGTTGCTGGCTAAAGGAATTACAGATATGATTCATAATATGAGCAATCTGATTGGTGAGGTACAAGGAGTAAGTAGAACAGTGAGTAACTCTGCAAAGCGTATGTCATTTACATCAAGAGAGCTATTGGAAGCTACGAATGGAATATCTGCAACAATCGAAGATATTAGCGGTGGCATTATCCATCAGGCAGAGGATGCCGAGCATTGCTTGACACAAATGTCAGGACTATCGGAGCAGATTACTGAGCTATATAAAAATACCAATGATAATCAAAAGATAGCAGACAACACTCAATCTGTAACAAATGATGGAATTCATATTATTGAAGAGTTAAATGATAAATCAAAAGCGACCGCTGAAATCACACAGGATGTTATAAGCAAGATACAAGAATTTGAAATTCAATCAAAGAAAATCGAGAGTTTTGTAAATATAATTAATGAGATTGCAGCGCAGACAAACCTTCTATCACTGAATGCATCAATCGAAGCGGCTAGGGCAGGAGATGCCGGCAGAGGATTTGCTGTCGTTGCTGAGGAAATCAGAAAATTAGCAGATCAAAGTATGGATGCCGCCAACCAAATCCAAAAAACTGTAGCAGATATTGCTTTACAGAACAAAATGACGGTAGCTACCGCAAAGAAAGCAGAAGATATTGTGGATTCTCAGACGGACTCACTCGAAAAGACAGTTAATGTATTTGACGACATAAGTAAGCTTGTAAACGACTTAGCAAGTAACTTTAAGGGTATAATTATTCGTCTTAATAATATAGAGACCGTTAAAGAGGAAACCTTGAATTCTATATCAAATATATCTGCAGTTACAGAAGAGACGGCAGCATCATCTGAGGAAATGACTGCGACAGCTATTGTACAAAATGAATCTGTAGAACACTTAGGAAAAGCAGCAATGATTCTAGAAAAGGATTCTAAAAAACTCGAAGAAGCTATTAGGATCTTCAAAATTGATATATTATAAGCAATTGAAAACGTCAATAAAATCAGATGTATTATGGATAAATATATTAACATTGCACAAAAATAGCAATATTTGAACTTAAGATAGCAATATTTGAGGAGCTTGTTATTAGGTTATTTGTTATAATACATTTGTATTTTTTGAATACAAAAAATAAGAGGAGGGTATAACATGAAACGATTTATTGCTTTACTTCTTGCATGCGTAATGGTAATGGCATTAGCATTAACAGGCTGTAAGAAGGATGAAGACACAAAGAAAGACACTAGCGGAGACGCTAAGACCGAATCCAAGGACGATGATAAGAAGGATGACGTTGAAGAGGTAAAAGGACTTGAGGATGATCCAAGTGTTAAAACACTTAATATTTATGCATTTACAGATGAAGTTCCAAAGATGCTACATAAATATAAAGAATTACATCCTGAATTCCCTTATGAAATCAAAGAAACAATTATTGCTACTACAGATGGCCTTTATCAGCCAGCTCTAGATCAGGCTCTTGCAGGCGGCGGCGCAGATGCACCTGATATTTATGTAGCAGAGGCAGCATTTATTCTTAAGTATGCCCAGGGAGATGCTTATCAGTATGCAGCTCCTTACAAGGATCTTGGTATTGATGTAGACAAGATGCTTGCTGAATCCGAGATTGCTCCTTATACAGCTGAAATCGGAACTAACCCCGATGGAGAATTAGTAGCTCTTGGTTATCAGGCAACAGGCGGCGCATTTATTTATCGTCGTTCAATTGCAAAAGATACTTGGGGAACGGATGATCCTGCAACTATTACTGGTAAGGTTGGTCCTGGCTGGGATAAATTCTTTGCAGCAGCTGAGGAATTAAAGGCAAAGGGTTATGCAATCATATCTGGCGATGGAGATTTGTGGCATGCAGTTGAGAACAGCTCCGATCAGGGTTGGGTTGTAGATGGTAAGCTTACAATCGATCCTAAGCGTGAGGAATTCTTAGACCTTTCCATGAAGCTTATGGAGAATGGTTATCACAATGATACTCAGGACTGGACAGATGCTTGGTATGCAGATATGAAGGGTGCTGGTGAGAAACCTGTATTTGGTTTCTTTGGACCTGCTTGGTTAATTAACTATGTTATGGCTGGTAACTCAGGTGGAGAAAAAATCGGTGAAGGAACATACGGCGACTGGGCAGTATGTGAGCCTCCTGTTGGTTTCTTCTGGGGTGGATCATGGGTTCTTGCTAACAAGGATACCAAGATTCCTAATGGCGTAGCTGAAATTATTGAGTGGATTACACTTGATGCTACCGAGAATGGTCTTCAGTATATGTGGGCTAACGGAACATTTGAAGAAGGCGGAACGCCGGATGCAGTTGCTTCAGGTGCAGTTATGAAGGTAGCTGATGGTTCAGTTGATTTCTTAAACGGACAAAATATGTTTGAAGCATTCGTACCTGCTGGTGAGTTCGCTAATGGTAAGAACTTAACACAGTATGATGAGACTATCAACAACCATTTCCGTGGACAGGTTCGTGAGTACACAGCCGGTAACAAGACTCGTGAAGCAGCTCTTGCTGATTTCAAACAGCTTGTAGCAGATAACCTTGATGTTATCGTAGACTAATAATCTAGAATTTTTCTATGGGGCGGCGAAGCCTTTCGACCGCCCCATAATTATATGAAAAAGGTTAAGCAATACCGGAGGTGAAGCTAATGCGACGCAAGGGCGTTAATTACGCAAGATATGGATATATATTTTCTATACCGTTTGTAATAACATATCTAGTATTTCAATTATATCCATTACTTTTTACTACTATAATTGGTTTTACCGATTATAAAGGAATAGGAAAAATAGATTTTAAGTTTTTAGAAGATATATTTGGGAATTTTAAGTTGATTTTAAAGAATCCATCCTTCCAAGTTTCATTAAAGAATACTTTTGGAATGTGGATTTTAAACTTTATTCCTCAGATTCTATTAGCTCTTTTATTAACAGCCTGGTTTACCAATAATCGCCGTAAGATTAAGGGCCAGGGATTTTTTAAAGTAGTGTTTTATATGCCAAATATTATTACACAGGCTACCATAGCCATATTGTTCTATCAGCTGTTTCAATATCCAACAGGTCCTGTTAATTCCCTATTACAGAATATGGGCATTATGGATGCATCATACAATTTTCTTTTAAATAAGACTGTTTCCAGAGGAATCATAGCCTTTATACAGTTCTGGATGTGGTATGGTTATACCATGATTATTCTGGTTTCAGGTGCACTCGGGATAAATCCTGAATTATATGAGGCTTCAGAGATAGATGGAGCTACCAGCAGGCAGACTTTTTTTAAGATTACAATACCTAACCTAAGGACAATACTACTGTTTACCTTAGTTACCAGTTTGGTTGGTGGATTGAACATGTTTGATATTCCTAAGCTATTTAATAATGGGGGTCCGGATAATGGGACACTTACCTCATCAGTATTTATATATAATCAAGCATTTTCAGGAAGTTATATGTATAATAGAGCCGCTGCAGCAAGCTTAATAATGTTTGGTATTATCGCCATATGCTCGGCTGCATTATTCTTGATAATGTATGATAAAGACGAAGCGAGGATTAGAAAGCTGGAGAAAAAACAGCAGAAAGCGCTTAGAAAAATTGAAAAAGAAACAAGGAGGTTGGCAAAATGAGACATGAAGTAACCATACCTCAAAAGCTATATAAAATTTTTGTATATGTAGCATGTATATCTCTCGCAATACTAAGTATTTTACCATTTTATATAATGTTCGTGAATGCAACGCGTGGGACATATGAGATACAATCGAATGCTATATCTTTAATACCATCCAAATACTTAGGTAGCAACTATGCAGTATTTGATGGAAAAAGCTTTAGTCCTGTAATAGGATTTGTAAATTCAATGATTATATCTATTGGTGCCACAGCATTAACAGCATATTTTTCTTCACTAACTGCTTATGCATTAGTGGCTTATAATTGGAAGCTGCGTCAGCCTTTCTTTGCATTTATATTGGCTGTTATGATGGTGCCCGCTCAGTTAACTAGTATAGGTTTTTATCAGTTTATGTATCGTATTAAGTGGACTAATAGTTTTCTGCCGCTTATTCTTCCTGCGATTGCTGCACCTACAGTGGTCTTCTTTATGCGCCAGTATCTATTAGGTACACTATCGCTAGATATCGTAAATTCTGGAAGAATTGACGGAGCAGGTGAATTCCATATCTTTAATAGAATTGTAATACCTATAATGAAGCCTGCTATAGCAACACAAGCTATATTCGCCTTTGTTGCAAGCTGGAACAATTACTTTATGCCATCGATATTACTTACTAATAGAGAAAAGTACACTATGCCGATTATGATAAGTCAGCTAAAAGGAGATATCTATAAGACGGAGTACGGTTCAGTTTATCTTGGGCTTGCACTTACCGTATTGCCTTTATTCGTTGTTTATTTTTCATTATCAAAGTATATAATTGCAGGTGTTGCATTAGGGGGAGTAAAGGAATAACTTCGTTAATCCTTTCGGAATAACTTCGTTAATCCTTTCCGAATAACTGATATTAAGACTGAAGATTGAAGAGATGGTGTATTAGATACCATCTCTTTTTTATCTCTTTTTTCTTAGATTATTTGACATGGCCTATTTAGTGTTATAGAATATATAATTGAATAATAAATGAGCCAAAAACTTGACATTTGTATAGATTTATATAAAATAAGAATATATGCTTATTTGCTATTTTGGTTCATCATGGCAATTGTATATACAAATATTTGATAAGTGAAATAGTCTATGAGCAAATAAGCAAGAATATATGTGAGACAAATAAGGAGGAATATATTATGGCACAAGCTGCAAAATTAAAAGTTGAAGTGAGAAAAGAAGTCAGCAAGAAGGAAAACAAAAGACTTCAAAATAACGGTTATATCATTGGTGTAATTAATCAGAAAGGATTGGATTCTGTACCAGTTGCTGTAAAGAAGGATGAGTTTAGAAAAGTGTTAAAGGAAAATGGAAGAAACGCCATATTAAAGCTTCAGGATTCAGATAAGAACTCTTATGATGTTATGGTTAAGACAATAGATCTGTCTCCCATGAAATTTGAATATGTCCATATAGATTTTCAAAAGGTATCACTTACCGAGGTTGTTAAGGTAGATGTTGCACTTAGATTTATTGGTACTGATTTCCTTAAGCCAAAACGTCTCATTCTAAACAGACAGATGGATGCTATCATTGTATCTGGATTACCTCAGGATATACCTGATTCAATTGATGTTGATGTGACTACTTGTGAAGACGGAGATAGTATATATGTAAGCGACTTGACTCTTGGTAAAGGAATTACTACTGATATTAATCCCACTCAGCTTGTTGCTTCTGTAAGTGAAGCCAAGGTTAATATAGAGGAGACACCTGAGGGCGACGAAGATGCTTTAGGTGAAAGCACAGAAGAGAAGGCTACCACTGAGGAATAATCGCTTTTATACTAATTAATATTCTTGAATTAAGAAATTGAAGTGTGTCAAAAGGATGGACTATAACTAAGTAGTATGTTATTATTTTATAGTAATAACATACTATTTTTTTACTGCAAAGGATAAATCATGTTACATAATAATAATAATCAACATAAGTCACCTGAATTAATTAAAATATTATTGGGCAGACCAATTCATTGGATTGGTTTGTTTGTATGTATAGCCATGTTTTTGTTAAGTTTATTGACATTTACATTGCTGTATGAAAGTAAAAGCAAATGGTTTTTAGTGTTTCCCATTAGTTCTATTATAATCATTATTCTTGTAATTTGGTATACCAGTAATATAAGAAAGTATTTAAAAGACATTTATTACTATACAAGTATTAGCAAGGAAAATGAAAAGACTCTTCACAAGCTTGTCTATTTTGATTCTCTTACAGGCCTTCCCAACAGAAAGATGGTATTGGAGGACGTGGAGCGTTTGATACATAAGACAGATGTAGATAGATTCTATTTGATATATTTTGATCTGGATGATTTTAAGAAGGTAAATGAGACAGCAGGATACTGTGTTGGTGATGAAATACTTCTTAATGTTTCTAGTAGATGGGAAAGTATTAAAAATGAAAAGGATATCCTTGGACATCTTGGGGGAGACGAATTTGCTTTATTAATTATTGAGGATATAGATAGAGAAGGTTTAATGGAATATATTGAAAGATTTCGTTTGATTCTAGACGAACCAATTACTCTTTTTGGGAAAGAGTACTTGGTAACTGCAAGCTTTGGCATTGCAGAGTATCCTTGTGATGGTAAGGACGGAATTGAACTTCTTAGGAGCTCTTTTATAGCAATGAATACAGCAAAGGATTCTGGAAAAAACTTTGTTCAATTCTATACATATGAGATGCAGCTTGAAATTCTAAAGAGACTTCAAATAGAAAACGGTTTATTGTATTCTATAAAGAATAATGAATTGTATATGGTGTATCAGCCTATGTATCATTGTGATAATAAGACACTTCGTGGATTTGAAGCTCTGGCTAGATGGAAATATCCTGGGATAGGATTAATTAATCCGGCCCAGTTTATACCTATTGCCGAGGAAACCGGGATGATTGTTAATTTGGGAAAATGGATAATTCATGAGGTTATTACAAAGTTCATGGGCTTCCAGAGGACCTACAAGATAAATACCATAGTATCCATAAATATTTCCGTAGTGCAGCTGATTGAACCATCATTCGTTTCGATGATAAAGGAAGTTCTTGAAGAAACCGGATTTGATGGTAGATATCTTGAGTTGGAGATTACAGAATCTGTATTAATTTCATATCCCGAATACATAATTGAAATAATTACCCAATTAAGAGATTTGGGTATAAGAATAGCTTTAGATGATTTTGGTACAGGCTATGCATCCTTAAATTATCTTCAGATGCTTCCAATAAATATTCTTAAAATAGACAAATCCTTTATAGACAAAATCGATAAGAAGGATACGATGAACCATATTATTAAATATATCATTAATCTGGCTCATCAGCTTGCGGTTGAAGTAGTTGCTGAAGGGGTAGAGTATGAAGAACAGTTAAACTTTTTAAGTGCTATTGGCTGTGACTACATACAAGGATTTCTGCTTAGTAAGCCTATAGAGGAAGAGTATGTTCCTCAGCAATTACTTTTAGCGCATAATATATAGTCAGATATATGTTAAAATTCAAAACTGTTAATATTAACACTAATAAATAATTCTAGGAGGAAGACATGGATACGTTTCTTTTTGACTTGGATGGGACATTACTTCCGATGGAGCAGGATGATTTTATAGCTGGTTATATAAAGGGAGTAACAAATAAACTACTTCCTTATGATATTGAAGCGAGAATATTGACAAATGCTATATGGGAAGGCACCAAGGCCATGATAAAAAACGATGGAACCATGTATAATGAAGAACGCTTCTGGAATAGGGCTATTGATATTATCGGTGAGAAAATTCGTGATCTTGAACATGTATTTATAGATTTTTATGAAAATGAATTTCAGGATTTGAGACATGCCACAAAACCAAACCCCTTAGCCAAAGCAAGTATTAATTTGCTTAAAGAAAAGGGGTATAGAATTATATTGGCAACTAATCCGGTCTTTCCTCCTGCTGCTACCTATAGTCGAATTAATTGGGCTGGAATAGAACCTGAGGATTTTGAATTAATAACAACCTATGACAATTCATCATATTGTAAGCCTAATGCAGAATACTTTATGGAGATTCTTAAAACCAGAGGATTATCTGAAAAGCAATGCATAATGGTAGGAAATGATACAAGCGATGATATGTCTGCAAAAAACATCGGAATGGATGTATTTTTGCTAACGGATTGCCTCATTAACAGCAAAGGTGTGGATGTTGACCGATTCAGGAACGGATCATTTAATAAGTTATATGATTTCATAAAGGAGTTACCCTATATTGTAGAAGAACAAAAGTAAGGCAACCCATACTAAATGTGTAATATTGACCAAGGAGTATAATATCAGCGAAAATAGCAGGCCGATATTCATAGCCTTCAGTTGAGAAACGTCAGAAAGACATATTCTTTTATAAAGATAATAAAGTAATCCCGCAGGGAAAATTACTTTTAGGATAATACTAATAAACGGATATTCTACAGCATTAACCATAAATATATTCATTTCTTTAAAAAATCCTGTTTCTAATAAAGCTAGAGTAAATATTAAGTCTGAGACATTTAGCAGATATAGAAGAACTATTTTTTTGCGTATGTTTATTAAGTTGTGAGTTTTTAAAAATGTAATCAAGCTAATCACCTCCTAAACAGGAGTATTGACAGTAGGCTTGATTTTAATCATATGTATGGGAAGAAATCTTTTAAAGCTGAGATTGTAGCTTTTTATCCTTATCTATTACTTCTTTAGCCATATTAGCTTTTCTATCAGCTAGCTTCTGTGCTAATTCCTCATTATAAACCGCTAGAATCTGAACAGCAAGCAAGGCAGCATTCTCTGCACCATCTATGGCAACGGTTGCTACAGGTATACCCTTGGGCATCTGAACTGTGGATAAGAGTGCATCGAGACCATCGAGAGCTCCTGAATTCATAGGGATTCCTATAACGGGCAATGTGGTATGAGCAGCAACTACTCCTGCAAGATGTGCTGCTTTACCGGCTGCACATATTATTACACCAAATCCATTTGATTTTGCATCCTCAGCAAATTCCATAGCCTGTACAGGAGTGCGGTGTGCACTCATTACATGAGCTTCTATTTCTATATTAAAACCCTTTAGTACATTAATCGTACCCTTTATAATTGGTAAATCTGAATCGCTTCCCATTATTACTGCTACTTTTTTATTCATCGAACCCTCCTATAATATTAGTGATAATGTTATTTAAATTGATAATATAGATAAATATATAATTTGTGATTAATATATCCTATAATTAATGAGGTGTCAACAAACTTTCTCTTGACATTAACGTTGCGTTAAGGTTTATGATAGGTAAGTGAGGAGGTGGAGCTATGGAATATACGATACAGAAGCTTGCAAGAATGGCAGGTGTAAGTACACGAACACTAAGGTATTATGATGAGGTTGGAATCCTTAAGCCGGCAAGGATAAATTCCTCGGGCTACAGAATCTATGGTAGAAAGGAGGTTGATTGTCTTCAGCAAATTCTTTTTTATAGAGAACTAGAGTTTAGTATAGAAAAAATCAAGGGAATTCTAGATGCACCTGATTTTGATGAAACAGTGGCTCTTATAAATCACAAGAAGTTGCTTCTTGATAAAAGAAAGCAACTTGATCAGCTGATAAATAACATTGAAATGACATTACAAGCTAAAGAAGGGAGGAAGATAATGATGGATAAAGCAAAGTTTGAAGGCTTTAAGAACGATAAACTGAATGAAAATGAAGATAAATACGGCAAAGAAATTCGCGAAAAATACGGAGATGAAGCCATAAAAGCTTCCAATGATAAGTTTATGAGTATGACCAAGGAGCAATACGAAGAATATGAGAAATTAGGGACAGAGATACTTGACACTCTTGAAGCTGCATTTGATACAAAGGATCCTGCGGGAGAACTGGCACAGAAGATCTGTGAATTACACAGAAAATGGTTGTCATTTACCTGGAAGGACTATAGTAAGGAAGCACATTCGGGCTTAGCTCAGATGTATGTATGTGATGAGCGGTTCACAGCCTACTATGATAAGAGAAAACCTGGTATGGCACAGTTCCTAAGCGATGCTATAACAATCTATACAGGAACTAAACAGTAATTAAACAGTAATATCTCTATCGGTTTATTATATCTCTATATATTGTTTGATTAATTTATACTTATGTAATATAATTATAAAAAAAGTATAAACAAAATTAAAATAATATATATAGAGGGATTATAATGGCTGGTGATAGAATGATTGAAAATTACATTTTTAAGACAAGAGTAGATAATATGAAAAGTATATACATAGTATTATCACAGACCAAGACATATCCTGCTAGGGCGATACGTTTTTATACTCATGAGCCTTATGCCCATGCATCAATAGCGTTTGATGAGGGTTTGGAGGAGATGTATAGCTTTGCAAGAAGAGGAATATACAATCCTTTCAATGCGGGCTTTATAAGAGAGTACATTGATAAGGGCATATTTGGTAGATATGGCTCGACATCATGCAGTATCTTTAGACTCCAGATATCTGAACAACAATATGATAGTATAAGAAATGAGATAGAGATCTTCAATCAGAATAAGGACACCTATTCTTATAATTACTTAGGCTTGATAGGAGCGGCTTTTAATATACCGATACAATCTAAACAGAGATATTTTTGCTCACAGTTTGTTGCTTATGTACTTGAGCAGAGTGGTATAGAGATATTTGATAAAAACTATGCTTTGGTTAAGCCGAGAGATATAAGGATTAATCCCTACCTTGCAACCGTATATGAGGGTAGGCTTTCAAAATACAGAACACATAAGAAGAAATACCAAATAGCTTAAAAAAAGAGTGTCTAGCTACCATGTTGATGGGTAACTAGACACTCTTTTTTAATTAATCTAGAAATTATTTATAATACTAAGAATTAGCATTTTTGCTTTTTTCTGAGGCACGGATAAAAATCTTGATTGTTTCATTAACCAATAAAGGTACAAGGGCGAATAGGATTACTAATCCCCAATCCTGTAAGGATAAATTCTGCACCTGAAATGCTTTAGCAAGAGTAGGAACAGAGATTACTGCTAATTGTAGTACGAGTCCAGTGATTATCGCACCAATAAGATACTTGTTCTTGAATAGACCCACCTGGAAGATAGATTTTGTGGCACTTCTCATTGATAATGAGTAGAAGAGCTGAGAGGCTGCCAAAACTACAAATGCCATAGTTCTTGCATAGGTTAATGCGATTGCATATTGAGGGCTATCCATATTGGTAATAATCTCACCTAGAGGATAATTGTGCTCCCATAAACCATAATAGAAGGCGGCTAGAGTGAGTAAACCAATCAGAACACCTCCCGAAAAAGCACGTACACCGGCACCTCTAGCAAAAAAGCTTTCTCTTGGATTCCTAGGCTTTTGCTTCATTACATCATGATCTCCAGGATCAACACCTAATGAGATTGCAGGCAACGAGTCTGTAATAAGGTTTATCCAAAGTAGATGGGTAGCAAGTAGAGGTACAGGCCAATTAAGAAGTATTGAGATAAAGATAGTTATTACCTCACCCATATTACATGATAGCAGGAAGATAACTGCTTTTTTAATATTATTGTATATATTTCTGCCTTCCTCAATAGCGTGAACAATAGTCGTAAAGTTATCGTCGGTAAGAATCATATCACTAGCACCCTTTGCCACATCTGTACCTGTTATACCCATAGCTACTCCGATGTCGGCATACTTTAAGGATGGTGCGTCATTGACTCCATCGCCAGTCATTGATACGATATTACCCTGTGACTTAAATGCCCTGACGATTTTGACTTTATGCTCAGGGGATACTCTGGCAAACACTCTATAATTCTTTATTTGGTTTGCAAAGTCCTCATCCGATATATTATCTATCTCAGCCCCGGTTATACTTTGATCCAAACTGTCTGCTATTTCAAGCTCTTTTGCTATAGCAACTGCTGTATTTTTGTGATCACCGGTTATCATTATAGGTATAATACCTGCATTCTTTGCTTCACGAATTGAATCCTTAACCTCAAGTCTTGGTGGATCAATCATTCCGACAAGACCAATAATGATTAGATCCTTTTCCATTTCATCAGGTTCGAGAATAGAGGAGGTATTCTTATAAGCTGCTCCAAGAACGCGAAGGGCGGAATCAGACATATCCTCTGTAACTCTTAGATAGTCCTCTTTCATTTGGTCGGTTAAGGGCACAACAGTACCATCTACCAGTGCGCCGGTACATATCTTCAATAGATTATCTATTGCTCCTTTGGTATTGACTCTATATCCATCAACATCTTCATTGAGGGTGGACATAAGCTTTCTATCCGAATCAAAAGGAAATTCGGATACTCTTTTATGTGCCTTATTTAATGCATCCTTGGTCAGATTATATTTGTTACCAAGAATTATAAGAGCAATTTCAGTCGGATCACCAGTTCCTTGTTCGTTTTCATAAGTAGCATCAGAGCATAGGACAAGGGTCTTTATCAGGTCATTTTCATCCTGGCTCCCTGTTAGATTAGTAGCGGATTGCCCTACATCTGATAACAATCCATGAGTATAATGCTTTACAACAGTCATCTTGTTCTGTGTTAGAGTACCTGTTTTATCTGAGCAGATTATATTGACTGAACCCAAGGTTTCGACAGCAGGGAGCTTTTTGACAATGGCATTAATCTTAGACATTCTAGTTACACCTAAGGCTAAAACTATTGCAACTATGGCTGCAAGACCTTCGGGTATGGCTGCTACAGCGAGGCTTATGGCTGTAAGAAGCATCTCCATAATATCTCTTTTTTGGAATAAAGCAATAACAAAGATTAGCACACAGATTCCAATTGCCAGAATACCAAGAATACGTCCAAGCTCATCAAGTCTTTTTTGAAGGGGCGTCATTTCGTTAGTATCATCGTCAAGTATCTTTGCTATTTTACCTATTTCGGTTTCCATACCTGTTGCTACGACAACACCCTCGCCCCTGCCGTAGGTAACAAGAGTTGACATAAAGGCCATATTGGTCTTATCTCCCAAGGAGGTTTTAGGATCTGAGATTATCTTTGATGCATCCTTATGGGATGGAACAGATTCACCTGTAAGTGCAGATTCCTCTATCTGAAGATTTGCGGTTTCTGTAAGCCTTATGTCGGCAGGAATAAAACGTCCTGCATCCAGTATGATTATATCTCCAGCCACGACCTCCTCAGAATTAATCTCAAAAACCTCACCACCTCTTCGAACCAGTGATCTTGGGGTGGTTAATTTTTGTAGAGATTCAACTGCTTTCTCTGCCTTGAATTCCTGTGCGACACCGATTATTGCATTTAAAGCAATTACCAGAAGAATAATAATGGCATCTGAATATTCACCAATGGCTATGGTGATAACCGCAGCTCCTAAAAGGACATATATAAGCATATCCTTTAGCTGGGATAAAAACAGAGCAAATATGCTTTTCTTAGGCTTGCCCTTTAATTTGTTCATTCCATACAACTCAAGTCTTTTCCCAGCCTCATCTTTGGATAGTCCTATTTTAGAATCGACATTAAGCTCATTTAAAATTTCCTCCTGTGATTTTAGAAACCACATATCAACACCTCATTTATCAGTTATTTTATTATCTTAATCTATATTAAGAATTATTATTCTTAAGTAGATTATAGGAAAGAATACCAATAATCTGCTTATTTAAATAGATTATAACAGAAAGTTTATTTTTAAGCATTAAAACTTATTAAGAAATTAAATTAAAGCTTGAAAAATTCTTCGACAACATAGACAATATATATAGAACAAATAAAAGAATATATTATATGAAGATAGGATATGGGAGGCATCAAAAAGATATGAAGGACTTATTTAATGATTTCTTTGAGAATAGAGGAGCGGAGAGAGAGACAGCCGAAATATTAGCATCTTTAGCATTAGTACTTGCAATATTAGTCATCTGTATTCTCGTATATATAATAGTGAAGAAAGTGCTAGTAAGTATTATAACAAAGATAATCAGAAGAAACAAATTGAAATGGGATGATATTCTTCTTGATCATAAGGTTATTCATAGAGCGGTTCTAATAGTACCAGGTGTATTATTTTATAGCTTAACAGCTGTTTATGAGAATCCAGATTTGACTGAAATTTTAGAACGGTTAGCGTCAATCTACGTTTTGCTCATTTTGGCTTTTGTCACAAGCGCTCTTTTAGATTCAATTAATGATATATATCGTTTAAGACCAATTTCAAATGCAAGACCTATAAAAGGGCTTCTGCAGGTGGTAAAGATTATAGTATTTATTGTAATTGCTATTGTAATAATAGCCACACTAATAGACCAGAGCCCCTTAATATTATTAAGTAGTATTGGTGCTTTGGCGGCAGTGTTTTCATTTGTTTTCAAGGATTCAATACTTGGGTTTATTGCGGGTATACAGTTGACATCAAACGATATGCTTAGAATAGGTGATTGGATTGAAATGCCCAAATACGGGGCTGATGGAGATGTCGTAGATATCACACTAAACACAGTCAAGGTCCAAAACTTCGACAAAACCTATGTTACTATACCGGCCTATGCCCTGATTTCAGATTCCTTTAAGAACTGGAGAGGCATGTTTCAATTTGGGGGAAGGAGAATAAAACGATCTATTTCCATAGATGTAAATTCTATTGATTTTTGTACGGAGGAAATGATTGAGAAATTTAAAAAGATACATTATCTAGAGGAATATATTAATGATAAGGAAAGAGAACTTAATGAATATAATGTAGAAAACAATATTGATACTGAACAGAAGATTAATGGAAGACGCATGACTAATATAGGTACATTTCGTGCTTATTTAAAAAGTTATCTTGCTAACCATCCTGGTATTGATAAGGATAAAACCATGATAGTGCGTCAGCTTGCACCAGAAAAGAACGGTATTCCAATGGAGATCTATGCATTTACAAGAGATACGGCATGGGATAACTATGAGGGAGTCCAATCTGATATATTTGACCATATCTATGCTGTGGCAGGAGAGTTCGGCTTAAGAATATTCCAGTCACCATCAGGATATGACCTTCGCGTATAAGCGGAGTGGTGTAAGATTCGATAAAATCAATAAGATTCATTAGAATGACAGAGGCAAGGATATAAATATCCCTGCCTCTGTCATTTGTTGTCTCAAATATTCAGTTGTTGGTATAACCTCGACTATGAGTCTACAAGAACTTATACCATTTCAGGTCAGTATTCCTGCCCGGAAGATTGAAAACATAATGCCTCGTCTGTTGATAATACTAAACTGTCCAATGCAACCACCTCATCTTCTTAGCTAACCTTGTTAGTAATTCTGAGACTAAATTACAAACATTTCTCTATATTTTCAGATACGGATGTGTTCTTTAAACCTAGTAACACATGATGCCGATGAACATTTTTACCGTATCTGTATGTTATTATATCTAGAAAAATATTTATTATACATGATTAAGAAAAATATCTTTTAAGCTATAAATAAGCTTGTTTTTTATTGTACGAAAACGATTAAGTGAAAATATAAAATAATACTTGCATTTAACATGAGAAGAGGTTAATATATGAGTATAAACATTATACATTTGTTTATATAAAATAAGAATAGTCGTTAAATTCACGATTATTTGTACATATTGTCTATTATTGATTGCAGAAAACGTTTAAGTTTTATTATAATGATGACGAGTAGGGGATTGCATGGTTTCTATAAAGGATATATCTATCAGATGTGGTGTTTCGGTAGCAACGGTTAGTAAGGCTTTGAATAACCACAGCGATATTTCTGAGACCACTAAAAAAAATATATTAAGAATGGCGAAAGAAATGGGGTATTATCCTAACTCTTTTGCAAGAGCATTAAAAACTAATCGTACATACAATATCGGTGTTTTATTTGTAGATGAGGCACAAAGCGGATTGACCCATGAGTATTTTGCATATGTTTTGGACAGCTTCAAGGTTGAGGCAGAAAGCCATGGTTATGATATTACATTTATTAATAAGCATATGGGTCAAAGAAAGATGTCTTATTATGAACATAGTAGATATAGAGGCGTAGACGGTGTTGTAATTGCATGTATAGATTTCTTGGATCCAGATGTATATGAGCTTATTAACAGTAATTTACCTGTTGTTACTATAGATCATGTTTTTAACAATAGAACAGCCAT
>JAQVQL010000202.1 GCA_028701595.1 Herbinix sp. | reverse complement strand
AACATCAGATGGCTGTAGCATATCTCTAGCAGCCTGAACCATCTGTCCCACCTTCGCCTCCAAGGTCATTCATGCTAGAAGCTCTTCGATTGATGTATCCTTTGATAGGGTTATCTCTGGTATATCTGTAGATGTATTAGCATCTGAAGCGTCAGACAAATTCTTACTTGTACAACCCCCAAGTATTAAAATTAATACCAATAGTAAAGCAATGTACTTATCAAATTTTTTCTTTTCTTTCAATGTTTCCACCGCCTTTCGGCTACCATTATATAACAATATACAATATAATGTAAATACCTCAAGCCTAGTTTTGGACAGAAGACAGGGAAGACAGGGGGACGTTTCTGGTGTCTTCCCCCTGTCTTCCCTGTCTTTCCTGTCTTCCTCTAAAATGCCTTGATTTGGGACTGGAACACTTGCTCATAATATCCAAGTTGAGTTTCATTAAACGGTTTCAATGTACGAACTCTTTTATCCTCAGCGAGCATACCGTAAACATCCTTAGACTCTTCGATTAGATGCTTGATTTGCGTCTGATCTGATCCAAAGGCGCTGTTCAGTACTGGAGCATAAATTGCAAGAAAGGTTGCGAAGTCAAGCTTATTAATATCCACGGCGGATTTATATGCAACAACAGAAATCGCGTTCTTACAGTGTGACATCAGCCCAGAAGCACGAGTGTTGCGTACCCACATTGCGAAGTCGAAGCGAATGATTGCAGGATACTCAACCACCACCATATACTGACTTTTTTTTGCTTCCATTCCCTCTCCCGTTCCCATAAGCGCATTCAAAGCCGTACCGAGAATACCGGAAACACCTGTAAGAATACCTTCTACGCTTGGGTTAAAGAAGCTTTTGATGCTTCCCGCGATTTTATCTATAATATCGCTTGGCCCTTCTTTTGTGACTACATGAGTTTCTCTGTACTGTCCGATGACCTTTGTAATCGGGATCTTTAAATCATCACTAACTTTGCCGTCCTTTAAGCTGATTTCGATTGCCTTGGAGTCAATTTCATTTTGTGCATCTGCAAGCTGAGCGAGTGTTTCGAGCTGTTCCTTGATAATCTGCTCGGTTTCCTTACTGCTGTCGCAATTATTGATTGCATTTCTAATAACTGACATATCTTTTTCCTCCTATCATTTTTGTATTTTTAGATTAATGATTCTTTTGCAAGTAGCTTGTCATTTTAGTAATAAACGCTCCTTCAAATGTTAGCGCATCGAGAAACATTTCTGGAATTGCCACCAAATCAGCTTGATTTCTAACCATAGCTCCCATCTGCATTGTCGTTTGGTCAAAATCTCCTCGCTCCAGTATCTCGAGACTTGCGGCTGTGAAGCAGTCTATGACGAAAGAACGGCAATTTTCTAGCTTTGGATTTAGAGACTCGCGTGTTGTAATAGCGGGCAAATTCCAGAAGTCCCCACGACCAAAATGAACTGCCGAAGCAGGAGCTCCCTGCGATGCTGCAAAGATTGCACAAGGTATACAAGATGCCGACTTACAGGTGTCATTACTTAAGGATAGTTCTATACATACACCATCATCAAGGTGAGCATGGCCAACATCCGAGTGGTAGTACATGGAAGTGATTAATCCGTGACAGCTCGCAAATATCTTACCTTCATCAAGTATTCGCCGGTCATCTCCTGGTTGCGCTTCAGAAATCATCGCTTCAGTTAGGTCGGGGGCAATCACAATATCCCCATAAACTCTTTCTCTCGTATGAAATGAAGGCGAGCATTCTTTTAAGAATTTCTTTGTTTCCCTCGTCACATTGGCAAACTCAATAAACATTTCGCTTACAGATTCAGGCGAGGGGCTATCAAGGTTCAGATACATACGTTCACGTAAGTACAGACTGGATGGTCCTATTAAAGAAATCTTTCCCTCCTTATAGTCGATAAAGCCTCCAACATATGCTCCCCGGAATCGGTTGCTTGGAGCAATGAGAGAATTAATTGCGGTTTCTGTTATCTGTACCACATCCAAAATCTCCTCCTCATTTACCTTAACCTCATCATAGGTGAGCATTCGCGGCTCATCTATATTGCCATAGGGCAAAGCATATATGAATGGGTGAACCTTCCTGTTTGTTACTGCGTCCTTTGCGTTTTGCAGATTTACAGCAATATCGATACCAAATCCATCCTTTAGGATAGTCGCAAGCTTCTGATGCTGCACTCTATCATCTTCGCTGTTATATAAATAAATCGGTCTGTCTGTTCTATCTTCACGTTCATTTTGCCCGACAAACCCAAGGGCGATTATAGCGCACAGAGCATCTGCCTGAGCTTTGTTTAATAGCAATATATTTCCTCCTTTACTATCAGCTGCGCTGATTAGTTGGTTTTTGAGATAACTTCTCCCTTGTCATGAGAAGTGGTAAATCCAAATTATACAGAATGTCATTTATATAAAACACCTTCTCCTGAGACATTTCAAAAAACGGATCGTGGCGTATTGTATGAAGTATTACAGTATCAAGAATAATTGAAGTTGACAGATGATAACCAGCCTTGCCTATGAAACGACTGAACCTCATTCTCTGCTTGTCCTAAAGCTATGGCCACAGCGATAATGCAAAGCTTTGATGGCAGGCAACTCTTACCTGCACACATATAATACTCCATCATGCGTTCACTTATCATTGTACTGTTGCACAGGCATCTTATACTACCACTGAATGAAGAAACAACTTTACGAAAATCAGCACTAAAGTCCGTAGACATTTCGAGTGATAACCCTGCCTGGTTGGCGAGCCGCTCGGTTTGAGTATTATTTAATTCGAACAGCTCAGCTGCCCTAATAATAAGTTTCCTTTTATAATTTTTTTTTGTTTGAACACTGTGGCTACGCGTTTCCCACCAGTAGAGGCTCTGTTTGGATATACCTAAGGAGCAATAAACCTTAGATAATGTCATGCCCGGATGTGTCGATATGTATTTGTAAGCTAATTTCATTAATGTGCTATGAAAGCTCTCATTAAGAGAAATTTGTCTTTCTTTGAGCCATAGCTGTGCTTTGGTATTTTCCATATGTCTGTATCCTTTCTCCACAAGATCATGAAACTTATCGGGTTTAGAATTTTCCTCCCTTAATTTTTTCTTTTAGATTTGTGCCTACACCCATCGTTTATGACTTGCTTTATTTTGTTATATTATAACATTATTTTCTGTTTACAGATGTGTTTTCCCTTTTTTACTGATATTCTGACTTGCTTTATAGTGATTATATTATCTTAGCAAACAGTTTTCCCGAAATTATACTTTACTTTTTTAGTAAAATCAAGGAGGTATTTAGAGCATATGTATAAAATGGTTTTGCTATAGGATGGACTTTTCTATTCAATAAAAAAGCCCCAGATAATCTCAACTAACTTATTGAGAAAATCTGGGGCTTTCCTTTTATTTAACCCTTTTTTTAGCCGGCATATAAAGCACCATATCAGTATCCATCTCTATCTTAGGCTTATCTAATAGATATTCCTCAAAAAACCACCAGTTACCGAATTCATACTCCGAGTTATTTGTTATCCAGCTAATAAACTCGCCCCAGGCTCCACTATTATATCTATACTGTGATTTCATAACTGCATAGTATCCACCACTAAATTGCTCTAATTTAATATTCTTATCCTTAGGAGCAAATTCTTGGTCCACTGTTACATTTATTTTATAGAAGAAATCCTTTGTACCCATTTTCTCCTGGTTATAATAAGCAAAAAATCTATGCTTCTTGCCATCCTCGAACAGTCCCTCGGTCTCAGCCCATTTAAAAAAGTAGTCCCTTCCCTCTTCAATTGCATCCTTGCCTTCTGCCTGATAAGATGCCGTCCACATGGGTCCAACCTCAGTAAAAGACTTTGATGTATCTACCTCTGATCTCTCCATAATAGGCATGTATAGATCCACTCCGCCTACATGGTGGAATTCTTCATCAAAGCCTAGATGCTCCTCTAGCCACTGATGCCCACCAGCAACATATTTACTGTCCATAATCCAGCTGCTAAAGCGCTGCCAAGCCTTCATTATTTCATATCCAAGCTCTGTGCCCTTATTTCTTCTGACTCCTGTAACTGCATAGAGACCGCCCGGAAGTGTCTTAGTCTTAATTCTTTTGTCTTTTATAGTTATGTTACCACCAATAGTAACACATACCTCATATCCGTACTCTTCCTGACCCTGTTCCATCACATCCGGTTTGTTATAACCAAAAATCCTTACCCCATCCTTTTCTATATTCAAACCGCTATCTTGCAACCATTCATTTATTACCTTAAATGCTCCGTCTTCAGGATTTCTGCCATAGTAATTATAGTAAGCCACCTTCATCGGCTCAAGAGTCTTAAGTACCCTAATGTCCGGATATTTCTCAAGCAGCTCTCCATCCTGCTGCTTATCATAAAATTTTTCCATGATATTCACCCTTTCAAATTGATATACAGAACTTTGTTGTCTGTATTCACTCGGCAAAAATCGAGTGATCTTTTTAAAGGCCCTTGAAAACGAGTCCCTACTGTCAAAATCATACTTAACAGCAACATCTATTATACTGGCTCCACTGTTGCGTAGCTGTGTTGCTGCATCACTGATTCTGCGCAGACGAATATATTCTTTTACGGAATACCCTACCATAGCAAAAA
>JAQVQL010000201.1 GCA_028701595.1 Herbinix sp. | reverse complement strand
AGAATTCCTTAATATATATATCGACAAATTTAGTATAATCTTTTAGTCTTCGTAAATCAAGTACATAATCATCTTTAGTGATTATATTGCACTTAATTATCGCCGCGTTAATGATATTTACGCCGAATTTATTAGTAGGATTCGTAGTCCACCACCTAGCTAAGGAATAATCCAGATAAAAATATATTCCATTCCCAAGCCAGTGTTGCTTATTTGGTTTACATATGAATCCTGATTTTATTATACTATCTACATAACGAATATCGGTTCCATGAAATGCCTCTAAAATAATATTAGTATTCATATTCTGCCTCTTATTCAGATTTGATCAATAGCCAATAAATATTGTTAATATATTCATATAATTGGTATTATATTACATTTCTATTCGTTTGTAAATACACAAAATTATAAATATAGGGGAAGACAGGGGGACGTTTCCCCCTGTCTTCCCCCTGTCTTCCAATCCGATTGTCTATTTTTCTTTCTCTACGACTTCAATCTTTCTAATTTCTTTTGATCTGATTTCTTTGCAGATATCATCTATAAATGTATCAAGAGGTTTCTGTCCCTCATCACCAAGATAACGGCTTCTAACTGATACGATACCATCCTCTTCTTCCTTCTGTCCGACAACCAGCATATAAGGTATGCGTTCCAGTCTAGCTTCTCTAATCTTATAACCGATTTTTTCTGCTCGTTCATCCACGGTTACAAGAACATTATTATTCATAAGCTCTTTCTTAACCTTGTTTGCATAGTCATGGTATTTTTCTGAGATAGGAAGGATTCTAACCTGCTCAGGGCATAGCCACGTGGGGAACATACCAGCATATTTTTCAATAAGCCAGGCCAAGGTTCTCTCATAGCAACCAATGCTTGTTCTATGGATAATATAAGGACGCTTCTTTTCTCCACCAGCATCTACATAGGACATATCAAAGCGCTCAGCCAGTACGAAGTCCAATTGAAGAGTAATCATAGTATCCTCTTTGCCGTATACATTCTTAGCCTGAATATCAAGATTCGGTCCGTAAAACGCTGCTTCGCCATCGGCTTCAGTAAATTTTACACCGTTTTTGATAAGCATTTCACGCATTTTACTCTCCATATTCTCCCAGTCTTCCTCATTACCGATATATTTTTCTCTATTATTGGGATCCCATTTTGACAGACGATAGGTTACATCCCCGTCAAGCCCAAGAGTCTTTAGGCAATACATAGCAAGATCCAGACAGCCTGCAAATTCCTCCTCAACCTGCTCAGGGGTCAAGATAAGATGGCCTTCTGATATCGTAAACTGCCTTACCCTTGTTAGCCCGTGCATTTCACCAGAATCCTCATTTCTAAACAATACAGAGGTCTCGCCATAACGACAGGGTAGATCTCTATAGCTCTTCTGACTTTGCTTATAAACATAATACTGGAATGGGCAGGTCATAGGACGAAGGGCAAATACCTCTGAATCCTCGTCTTCCTCATCACCCAGTACAAACATGCCTTCCTTATAGTGCTGCCAATGATCCGATATAATATAAAGGTCCTTTTTAGCCATAAATGGTGTCTTAGTCCTCATATAGCCTCTGCGTTCCTCTTCGTCCTCAATCCAGCGCTGCATTGTCTGAATAATCTTAGCACCCTTAGGCATCAGAAGTGGTAGTCCCTGACCGATTACATCCACCGTAGTAAACAACTCCATCTCACGACCCAGCTTATTGTGGTCACGCTTCTTAATATCCTCAAGATGCTCAAGATATGCTTCCAAATCAGCATTTTTGGTGTAAGCTGTACCGTATACTCTTGTAAGCATTTTGTTCTTCTCAGAACCTCTCCAGTAAGCACCTGATGACGAAGTGAGCTTGATTGCCTTAATTGTCTTTGTACTCATCAAATGAGGTCCCGCACAAAGATCCACGAAATCTCCCTGCTGATAAAATGAAAGCTCCTCATCCTCAGGTAAATCCATGATAAGCTCTACCTTATAAGGCTCATCCTTTTCCTTCATAAGTGCTATAGCCTCAGCCCTAGGAAGGGTAAAACGAGTAAGCTCTGCCCCCTCCTTGATGATCTTCTTCATTTCCTTCTCTAATTCATCAAGGGCAGTTCTATCAAGCGGAGCAATATCAAAATCATAGTAAAAGCCGTTCTCAATGGACGGTCCTATTGCAAGCTTAGCTTCAGGATAAAGTCTCTTAATAGCCTGAGCCAATACATGTGAAGCCGTATGACGATAGGCCGCCTTCCCTGCCTCACTATCAAAGGTTAAAATATTTAACTCACAATCATTATCAACTATAGTTCGAAGGTCCACAACCTTCCCATCAATTTCTCCGGCACAAGCCACTCTGGCAAGGCCTTCGCTGATATCTCTCGCTATCTCATATACTGACATTTTGTTTGGATACTCCTTAGCAGAGCCATCCTTTAGAGTAATTTTCATAATTCCCAAACTCCTTTCTTGTTTTCGTACCTGGTACCATTTTGCCCTGTACCTGGTACCGACTTGTTCCATCAAAAAACTCGCCTCTTTCGATTTGATCCAAATCGAAAGGGACGAGCATAATATATATGTCGCGGTTCCACCCTATTTGGTGCCAAAGCACCCGCTCAACTAGATTATAACGGAATCACCGGACCGGATTAGGGCCACTCCGAGGTAGTTTTCCTATATTTCGGAATAAGATACTTTCCACCTATTGTATCTCTCTCTGTAGACCTTCACATAGTACTCGTCTCATCAATGTGTTATAGGTATTTAATTACTTAACAAAATACTAATTGATGTTAATTATAGCATTCCCAATCATAAAGTCAAGTGCTAAAAATATGCTATGCGCAAAAACCAGTTAACTCCTTATTTAATATTCCCGACCAAGGATAATGATAAACCGGAAATATCCAGATATTTATTAGCAAATCCCTTTACATCCTCCAAGCTAACACTATCAATTCCCTCAAGCAATTCATTCAAGGACACAAGCCTTCCCCTGTTAAGCATTGATTTACCGTTAGCATTCATTCGGCTTCTGGCTCCTTCACTGCCTAATATTAGCTCAGTCTTAATCTGCTCCTTAGTCATCGATAGCTCGTCAACGGTGATGCCCTTTTTCTTCAGGCTTTCTATTATAGAATGAATCTTTTTAATAACAGTGTCCTTTTGGTTTGGATTCATGGCCGCGTAAATATGCAATAGTCCTGTATCCTTATAGGAGCTCCCATATGAATAAATGGAATAGGCAAGTCCAGCTTCCTCCCTGATTTTTTGAAACAGCCTTGAGCTTACACTTCCTCCAAGAATGGAGTTTAGTACCGATAAAGTATATCTTTCCTCTGAAAGATAAGATATCCCGTCAAATGCAATATTTACATGAAACTGCTCAATATCCTTATCCCTCTTAACCACTACCTTATTATATTGGGGTTTTTCAATCAGAATGTCCGTATTAGTCATTGGCTTAATTCTACCAAATTCCTCTTCAACAAGAGCCAGAATTTCCTGGTGATCAAAATTACCCGCTATTGATATAACAATATTCTCGCCGGTATAAAAGGTATCAATAAAATCAATAATTTGCTCTCTACTTACCTTACGAACAGTTCTCTTTCTTCCTGAAATCATATATCCCAGGGGATGTCCCTTCCATATTCTTTGCTGGAGTATCTCATGAACCAAATCCTCGGGAGAATCTTCATACATATCTATTTCCTCAATAATAACACTCTTTTCTTTTTTTAGTGCCTTCTCGTCAATCAGTGAATTATTTAACATATCACCAATAATCTGTATAGCCATCGGAAGATGCTCGCTAAGTGTAGTCGCATAATAGGAGGTACATTCCTTACTTGTAAATGCATTGATATTCCCACCGATTCTTGCCATCTCATCTGCTATCTGCTTAGCACTGCGATTGTTGGTGCCCTTGAACATCATATGTTCAATCATATGTGCTATACCATTATTGCTCTCATCCTCATTGGCGGAACCGACTCTGACCCATACACCGAAGGACGCACTTTTTAGATATGGCATATTCTCCATTACAACAGTTATGCCATTTGATAATGTGCTAACATTTGTCACTAGGCTCCTCCTCGCTATTTTATATAATTAAATCTCAAAAAATATTAGATGTAAGCGTGATTTTAACATATCCCAATCAAAATGGCAATCTTCATATGAATTATGTATAATAATAAATGCTTGCATAACACTTATATTTGAACTCAGATAAAAAGGACTTGCATCATATGGTGCAAGTCCTTTTTATTCTTTATATATTATTTGATTTGATTTATCTCATACCCCATATCCTTTAGAATATCGAGAGCAGAATAATCACTTATGTAATGACCCGAGCCTACCACTACAAAGTATGTGTTGCTTCCATCTGCTTTTAAGAAACCATCAATCTTATTAGCCATTCCCTTATCTCTTTCCTTAAATATCTTGTTATAGTACTCCTCCATAAGTCGCACGACTTCCTTATCTTCATCTCCCATATCAGGAGTTTCAGCAGCTACCAATAATGGAGCAATATCACTCATGAAGCCTTCTACATCGCCTCTATGCCAATAATCAAGTATTAGATTAAGTGCTTCACCACCACCTGTTTCTTCTCCTGTCATTATACTAGACAGAGAATCCATAGTACCCT
>JAQVQL010000200.1 GCA_028701595.1 Herbinix sp. | reverse complement strand
GCCTAAATAAGATAGGTGAGTATAAATATAAAGATTTGAACGATATTTTATATTCCATTGAATTTTGTTCCTAATAATATGGTTTATAAAAAACGATAAAAGGAGATACAAATATGGGTTTACTTATAACCTGTGGTTTTGATTATCATTGCAAATTTGAAAACACAGAAATAGATGAAATGAATATCTCACATGAAAATTTAAATCTTGATACAATCATATAATTATATAAATAAGGGAGGAATGTAAAATGGTAAATGTAGAATTGATTAAAATCATTGAGAAATTTTCAGAATCTGGATGGGACTTGATTGACCTGCCATCAAAAAAATGGCTGTCTGACAACGAATCATCAAATACAACTACTGAATTAATAAAAGCAGTTGAACAGGCAGACAAGGAATGTGGTAGTTGTGGTTGTGAATTTGATCCGCTATACAAAAGAGCACTAGAATTATTAATCATATAATAGACTAAGTCCCCCATTATTATTTTTAATTAGAATTTGAGGAGGCTATAAATATGAAGATAGAAAATATTGAGACTCAAAGACTATATTTGAGAGGTTTTGAAAAAGAGGATGTAGGATTTGCAATGAGTGTCTGGAATGACCCTGAAATGGGAGAATATTTACCAGACCCAACGATGGAAAATATGAATGAAGAATATCGTAAGTCACTGGAAACTTTGGGAGACGATGAGGAATGTTGCTATCTGATATCTGAATCGAAAAACACAGGCGATTGCATTGGAACTTGCAGCTTTATTCCAAGTGATGGTGGATTAGTATATGATATTACAATTGTCCCTTTTTATCCTCCGACACCTTTAATTTCCTACCACAAATTGTTATATTCTTCAAAGCCATCAACACGCGTGGTCCTTTATTGTTTAAGATATCTATATAGGTATGCGTATCATAGATCCTTATGATACCAATGTCTTCTGCTGTTACACCCTCAAGGTTAGAAATAACACCGACAAAATTGGTGGCTCTAAGCTTCTTTTTCTTTCCACCATTGATATACAGAGTCATAATTGTCTTGTTTAATTGTTCATTTTTCGGACTCTTAAAAACCGGTTCCTCAATTCGTTTGGTTTCAAAGGCAGCCCTACAGTTTACTATTTCTTCATCTGTTGGAGCTTTTTGCAAATGAATGTCATAGCTAATGTATTCCATAATATTTTTCATATAGTATTCTTGTTTCGATGTAACGAAAGTAATTGCTTTCCCCTCTAAGCCGGCTCGTCCTGTCCTACCCGTACGATGGATATAATTTTCTTTTCTTATTGGAATATCATAATTGATAATCAAGGATATATTATCAATATCAATTCCTCTGGCTGCAACATCTGTTGCCACTAAATATCGAAATTTGCTTCTTTTAAAGTCCTTCATAACATCCAGCCGGTCTTCCTGCTCCATCCCTCCATGTATCTTATTACAAGGATAATTTAATCTCCTCAGCTTCTGGAATACATCATCGACACGATCTTTTGTCTGACAGAATATAATGCAGCTATCTGGATTATAAGTAATCGTTACCTTAACTAACAAAGATAGCTTCTCCTCCTCTTCAACCCTATATTGAAAATGTTCTATCTTATCTGCCATAATACCTGTGGCTTTCATTTCTATATCAATAGGATTCTTCATGAATCTCGCCGATAAATCCTTAATAGCTTCGGGAAAAGTAGCTGAGCATAGTATAGTCATTCGATCCTCTCGCAATTGTCTGATGATAGATGTTACTTGATCAATAAATCCCATATTCAGCATTTCATCTGCTTCATCAATAACAAGGCATTTTATCTGTGTTAATGAAAGTGTTCCTCTTTCTATATGATCAAAGATGCGTCCTGGAGTTCCCACAACAACATGGTTTTTTTGCTTTAACTCATTTTTCTGTATAGAGAAAGGTTGCTTCCCAAATAGAGCGATTGCTTTAATACGCTTCAATCTACCTATGTTGGTGATATCCTCCTTAACTTGAACTGCAAGCTCTCTTGTTGGAGTCAGAATTAATACCTGTGGTTTATTTTCCAACCAGTCAACCATCTCACAGATCGGGATCCCATAGGCAGCCGTCTTACCGCTTCCTGTTTGCGACCTCACTATTAAGTCGTGTTTATCTAAAGCCAAAGGAATAACTCGCCGCTGAACCTCCGTGAGTTGCTCATATCCTAGACCTTTTAATGCTTTTAATATATTATCATTTAATTCATAGTCCTTAAATGTTCTTCCATCCATAATCTTCCTCATGCGTTTTCCACTGGTAATGTATCTGTATTTTTCATTTTAATAAATGCAGTCGTAAAATTCCTGCCTCTATATCATAACATTAATAATACTTTTCGCAAGGATTAGCAAATAATTAGCAATGTTATTTTTTCTGACAATATCAGCTTGGATATGTTATAATTATCCAAAGATAAGATTGAGGGATCTAATGAAAAAGATATAGAACCAAAAATCAACACAAGAGAGGAAATACATATGGAAATAAGAAAAGGAAAAATAATAGGACAAGGTAATACAGCTGAAATATATAGACTTGATGATAATAAAATACTAAAATTATTTCGAACCGGGCTCTATAAAGGGATTATCAAAAGAGAGTATCAAAATAGTATTTCCGTGCAAAAAATATTAGATTGTGTGCCAAAAGCGTATGAAATGGTTGATGTGGACGGCAGACAAGGAATCATATATCAGGAAATCCAAGGAACAGATATGTTGAAAATCATATTGAGGTCTTTGTGGAAAACAAACCATTATGCCAAAAAATTAGCGCATTATCATCTACATATCCAGAAACCGGTTAAGGACAATATATATACAGTAAAAAATAAATTAGAAGAAGATTTAAATTATGTAGATACACTTTCTGATGAAAAGAAAGAAATAATACGAAAATACTTAGAGCGGCTACCCGAAGGTAATGATTTATGCCATTTTGATTTTCATCCTGGAAATATAATGATAGCAGATAATAAACCAGTCTTTTTAGATTGGATGACTGCTTGTAAAGGAGATGTATGTGCTGATGTTGCACGCACAAGTATTTTGTTAAAGTACGGAGAAGTTGCACATGCTCCTTGGATTGTCAGAAAGATATTATCACTTTTTCAAAAGCATATTTACAAGGTATATATAAAAGAATATCTAATGATTACGAAGAGAGATATTGAGGATATCAGTAAATGGGAATTGCCTGTAGCCGCAGCAAGATTACATGAATGGATTTCAGATAACGAAAAAAAAGTATTAATAAAGCTAGTAAATAACCATTGTGATGAACTGGTGAATAAAGAAATATAAACCCCATTTCATACTGATTTTAATTTACTATGCTAATTGTCGTGTGACCAGACCTGCAAACACACCGTTCCTATCCATAAGCTCCTGATATGTACCTGTTTCTGCAATTCTACCATTATCCATAACTAAAATTTTATCACAATTAAGTATCGTGCTTAGTCTGTGTGCAATAACGATACGAGTTGATTTCAGTTCATCCAGGCTTTGACTGACAATTGCTTGAGTTATATTATCTAATGCACTGGTTGCTTCGTCAAAATATATAATTTGAGGTCGATTTACTATAGCTCTAGCAATCATAATGCGCTGCTTCTGACCACCTGATATTGTAGAGGCTCCCTCACTAATGACAGTATGCATACCCATGGGCATTTCCCTTATATCCTCTTCTACTCCTGCCTTAGCAGCAGCTTCCCAGGCATCATCCATAGTAAGGTAAGGACTGGAACCAACAATATTATCATAGATTGACCCTGTCATAAGCTGTCCGTTTTGAAGCACTACACCAAGCTGCCTTCTGATAGCTCTGACATCTATCTTTGATAAATCCTGTCCACTATAATAGACATTGCCCTTCTCTGGGCTCTCAAAGCCTAGTAAAATTCTAAATAAGGTTGATTTACCGCAGCCTGATGTCCCAACTAATGCTACATAATCCCCTTCATTTATGTGAAAGGATACATCCTTTAGTACCAGAGGACCATCTGCTTGATATCGAAAGGATATATGATTAACTTCAATTTCACCATTTAATACACCAGGATCTAATTTCGTATCATCATCCTCTGGAATAGTTTCAAGTATCGGCTTTGCTCTTTGATATAGAGGAAATACAAGATTGGCTCCAATCAATGAATTGGCCAGTCCTACCATGGATAGTAAAAAGGATATAAAGGCAGCATAGAATCCTATAAATTTACTTGTAGGCAGAGGATTAGCGCTTACCGACTGTACATAAAAAATAACAAGACCGGACAAGACTGGGAATACTGCATAAAATACAATGAGTCCGTGAGATACTTTTTCTTTTTGATAGGTCAGCTTCCGTTGTATGGAAAATTCCTTAGCCCATTTAGCAAATGCTCTGCTTTGTGCACCAGCCACCTTGAATTTTGTTACACTGCCAATTAGCTGTAGTATTAATCCTGTGATTCGGTTTGATACCGCAAGGACCGTGTGTTCATATTTAACCTTTTTATATGCAAGTATAACCATAATCACTACAGATACGAATACTAATAATGCTGCAACACCTGCTAGCTTTGTATCATAATAAAACAAGACTGCAAATGTAAATATAGAAAATATTCCTGACAATATGGAGTTAATCGTTGTTCCTGATA